>JBOGFE010000422.1:0-4480 GCA_050741935.1 Acidimicrobiia bacterium
GCTCGGCGTCGTCGGCCGGGCGCAGGTCGGCCCTGCCGGTGCCGAGCTTCTGGTCGCCCTGGCGCAGCTCGACGACGAGGGAGCCGGTGTCGGCGACCACCCCGCCGGGCACGACGAGGAGGAAGCGCTTCACGCTGCCGCCCGCCACCTCGACGGGGAGCGTGGTGATGGCCTGGCTGCGACCCCGGTTGAGGACGACCAGGTCGCCGTGGACGAGGCGCTCGGCGCTGACCGTGACCCGGATGGGGAAAGCCCGTCCGGGCACGTGGAAGCCGCTGTAGCCGGAGGCGATGTCGAGGCGCGTGGCCGCCAGCGCCGGGGTGGCGAGGGGCCCGAAGCCGATGCCGGCCGCCACCAGCACGCCGGCCAGCGTGGCCAGGAGGAGGCGGCGAGCCCCAGCCCTTCGTGTCGTCAACACCCGCTCACCTTTCGCCGCGGCCAGTATCCCTGGCGCGCTGGGCCGCCCGCCGTCGAATTCCCGCGGCTCACATCGTGGTTGGACGCCGGCGGGGACGGAATCGTTCCCGGGCTCTTCGTTCCTTATCGGCCGGTAGTTCTGCCCGGGCGAGGACAAACCTGTTCCCGAGGCGGGGGGCGCGGGTTCAGGTTTTGAGTCCCTGGGGGCGGGCCGTCACCTACGTACAGAGTGAAAACGGAATTGGTGAGAGGACCGGGCTCTTGCAGGGCTCGTCGTCGGCCGCGGCAGGCAGGGAGCTCGGCACCGCCCAGGACACCCCCGACCCCGCCACCGCCAGCATCATCGGAACAGCGAGTATCGCCAGTCGTCTCTTGAAGCGGGTGCCGAACGTCACGTCTGCTCCTCAGCTGTGGTGGAGTTGTTCGATCGCCCACCCGCCCTGACGGGGAGAGATCACCTTCACATGCCAGTTTGCCGCGATTCCTCTCTCCCGGCGAGGGGCAGGGGACCCGGAGTTTGGGCCACAATGACGGCCCATGGCCCCCCGGATCGCCGTTTTCCTCGCCCTGGTCGTCGCGGTCGCGGCCGCCTGCGGCGAGGACAAGAAGCCCGCCGTCGAGGTGTCCGTCCACGACCTGCGCCCCGGCGACTGCTTCGACGGCACCGCCCGGCAGCCCGAGGACCCCGGGGATGAGGAGCGTCCCGCCCTCGTCGTGGGGTCCGTGCCCTGCAGCCAATCCCATGACAAGGAGGTGTTCGCCGTCTTCGAGCACCCGGCCAAGCCCGACTCCCTCTATCCCGGGGAGAAGGAGGTGGCCAAGGTGGCCCAGGACGGGTGCGCGGACCGCGTCGCCGCCTACGTGGGCCGCTCCTTCGAAGAGAGCGACCTGTTGGTGGCCGTCATCGCCCCGGGCCCGGCGTTCTGGGACGGGGACGACGACCGGACCATCGTCTGCACCCTGCAGGGCAACAAGCCGCTCAAGGGCTCCCAGAAGGCCGACGCCGGCTGACGTAGAGCCTCAATCGGGACGAGGGACGCATTCCGGGTCGAACGGCGTCAAAGTGGGTGGAAAGCCGCCTTCATAACGTGGATTTATGGTCCGTTCGTGGCTTTGGTTACGGTCTTGTATCACTCCGCAGGTTTTCATCTCCTTGGGTCGAAATGCGTGGTGCTGGACGTTCCAGCCGCTCTCTCCGGATTGAGCGATTTGGCCCCCTGACACGGCTGTGGAAAACCCCCAGCAGTTCTGAGAAGGAGATGGAACTTGAGATTCTCGAAGAAGACGGCCGTGATGGTCCTCGCCGTGGCGATGCTGTCCGTCGGCTCGTCATCGGCGATGGCCCAGCGGGGCGGCGGCGACGACGGTGAGGGTGGTGGCGGTGGTGGCGGCGGCGGCCGCGACCGGGAGAAGGTCACGATCTGCCACCGCACGCACGCCGAGCGGAACCCGCGGCGCAGGATCAGCGTCAGCGAGAACGCCCTCGACGCTCACGAGCGGCACGGCGACACGTTCCCCGACAACGACGGCGACTGCCCCGGCCGCGACATTCCCGACGGTGACGACGGCGACGGCCATGACGGCGACAACGGACACCACGACGGCGACCACGACGGCGACCACGACGGCGACCACGATGGCGACGGGCACGGGCACGGGCACGACAATGAAGGTGATGCAAGGGCCAGCAGTTGCTCGGTTCGCCAAAGCAATGCCTCCCAGAACACCACCGGCAACACGATCCAGAGCGGCCTGATCAACCTCAACAACATCGGTCTGCTGGGCAACAACCTCGACATCCTCGGCAACCTGCTCTGCCAGGCCGATTTCCTCAATGACATCACGGCGGCCGTGCTCGGTACGGCGATCGGCGACTCCGACCGGGACGACCACCACTTCGGAGGTTCCCGGAGCGGCCGGCACGGCGGCGGCCTCCTGGGCGGTCTCCTCGGTGGAGACTCGCTGCTCGGCCGGCTGGGGGTCCTCTTCTAAGGCAGAAACGTTCTCAGGCAGAAACGCAACGGGCGGGGGTCACCTCGCTCAGGGTTGCCCGGCGCCTCCGTGCTCCCCCGCGGAGGCGCCGGCGCGCCATCGCCGGCCGACGAGCGGCGGGCTCCCGGAAAGCGGTAGAGAGTAGGCCATGGCTGCCGACGGACTGACCGTGCTCCAGGAACGGGTCCGGCTCTTTGCCCAGGAGCGGGACTGGGGCCAGTTCCACACCCCGAAGAACCTCACCATGGCGCTCGCCGGCGAGGTCGGTGAGCTCATCGAGCACTTCCAGTGGCTCACGCCGGCCGAGTCGGCGGCGGTGATGGACGACCCGGCCACGGCCCGGGCGGTCGCCGACGAGCTGGCCGACGTGCTCATCTACCTCGTCCGCCTGGCAGACGTCCTCGGCGTCGACCTCCTCGACGCCGCCGGGCGCAAGCTGGCCGACAACGCGACGCGCTACCCGGCGGACCAGGCCCGGGGTTCCGCGGCCAAGGCGCCCCGCCCCGAAGCGCCGGGCGGCGGGTAACGCCCGCCGCCCCCACCGGCGGACCGTCCATTTTGCCGAACTTTAGCGAACTGTTACGGTTTGGACGGCCGTCCTTGGAGAGGGGAGGTCGCCATGGGGCGATATGACATGTGGATCCACGGCGTCTCGGCGGTGGTGGAACATCCCGTCGAGGGGATGAACGTCCGACACGCCGGGAACGGGATGATCCTGCAGCAGCCGGCCGGCTCGTGGAACTGGGTCCACATCACCGTGCCGACCCCGACCATCATCGACGGCGACGCCGAGGTGGCGGCGACCCGGATCGCCTTCACCGCCGACGTGAACGAGAACGCCCGCATCAAGGACGTCCACGTCTACATGGGCGGGCAGCACATCAGCGCCGACAGCGTCGACTGGAGCGGCACCCGCCTGCGGCGGGACTCCTTTCTCGGCGAACCGTTCTTCGATCCCTTTCGGGACGGGATCGCCGCCCGGGCGGCGCCCCGGATCCGGCACGCTGACGGTCCCCTGACCCTCTGCCTGCGGGTGGAGTTCCTCGACGGCGCCGAGACGGGCGAGATCTGTCTCACCGGCGCCGGCGCCGCTTTCGACACCTAGTTCTCGAGGAGGAGGACGCATGTCGCGTTTCGACTACTGGACCCATGGCGTGTCGACGTTCGCCGAGCACGCGGTCGAAGGCTTGAGCGTCCGCCACGCCGGCAACGGCACGGTGGTGAAGCAGCCGCGGGGATCGGACAACTGGTTCCACCTGGCGGTGCCGACCCCCACCATCGTCGACGACGAGGACGAGATGCGGGTGAAGATCATGGCCTTCCACGCCTCGACCCAGAACGTCGCCATGGTCAAGGCCTGGCACGTCTACATGGGCGGGCGCCTGGTGGCGGCACAAGACCTGGACCTGACCGGCGACCACATCTACAAGGACTGGCAGGGCAGCTGGCTGGTGAGCGGCCCGCTCAACTTCTCCCTCCGGGTGGAGTTCCTCCAAGACGACAGCGTCATCATCTTCGAGGGGGCGGGGGCCGGCTTCGAGGACTAGGACCCGAGGCGCTCGATCCCGGCGCCGGCGCCCATGGACACGATCGACCCCCGGTAGTCGACGCCGTCGAAGGTGGCCCGCACCGGGATGCGACCCTTGCCGCCGAGGGCGGCGACCAGCGTCGCCTCGAAGCGCTCCATCGCGGGCACGCTACTTCCGGCCCGGTTGCTCGTAGGCTGCCCCCGATGTCGTTCAGGGCCAAGGTGCTCGTCCCGTTGCTGGCCGTGGCGGTGGTGGCCGGCGCCTGGGTGTGGTGGATGCAGGGCGGGTTCGGCGGCCCGGTCAGCGACGAGGCGGCCCGGAGCTACTTCGACCGCATCGTGGCCGCCGCCCGGGCCAAGGACTTCGACACCCTCTGCCGTCTCAACAGCACCGTCGGGACCTGCGAGTTCGAGCTCAAGAACATCTGCCCGGAGAACTTCGGCACCGGACCGGCGCCCGTGTTCCCCCAGGGCGAGGCGCTCGACCAGGTGTGCCGGGAGTCGGTCCCGCCGGACCCGCCGGAGGTCGTCGCCAGCCGCGAC
>JBOGFE010000423.1:0-12567 GCA_050741935.1 Acidimicrobiia bacterium
CCGCCGGTGGGTCGAAGCTGAACAAGCCGATCGTGGGCATGGCCGGCACCCCGTCCAACGGCGGGTACTGGCTGCTGGCTTCCGACGGTGGCATCTTCTCCTACGGCGACGCCAAGTTCTTCGGCTCGACCGGTGACGTGAAGCTGAACAGCCCCATCGTGGGCATGGCGGCGCACCCCACCGGTGAGGGCTACTGGTTCGTGGCGGCCGACGGTGGGATCTTCTCCTTCGGCAAGTCGAAGTTCTTCGGCTCCATGGGTGGCGTGCCGCTCAACAAGCCGATCGTGGGCATGAGCGCCACGCCCTCCGGTAGCGGCTACTGGCTGGTGGCCTCCGACGGCGGCATCTTCGCCTTCGGTGACGCCAAGTTCTACGGCTCCACCGGTGACGTGAAGCTCAACAAGCCCATCGTGGGCATGGCCAAGAGCCGGGCCGGTGACGGTTACTGGCTGGTGGCCTCCGACGGCGGCATCTTCTCCTTCGGTGACGCCAAGTTCTACGGCTCCACCGGCGACGTGAAGCTGAACCAGCCGATCGTGGGGATGCAGAGCTAGCGCTCGATCCTCCACCAGAAGCTCACCGGGGCCCCCGCACTGACGGGGGCCCCGGCGCGTTTGGGGAACGGGGTGACGAACCTGCCGGAGCCCGATGTCGCCTTGAAAGGTGGGTGGCGTCTCTGTCCCGGTTGTGGCGGGGCGTCCCGTACAGGGGGGCGGTGACTTTACCGATGCTTGATCTCAACGACATCGGTGATGTGGAAGCGTTGACCCGACACCCGAGACTGGTCACGGGGGTGGCGGCGAGCTAGTCGTGAACCCACCCACGCCACCTTCGATCCTTGAAGGGGTGTGTCTGTCGTGGGCGCTCACATGACATGGCGGCTCGTCCGCCAGGTGCTCCTGCTGATGACCGTGGCCGCCGTGGGCGTGCTCGCCATCGCCCCGGCCGTGGCGTCGAGCGACGACTCCGGCAAGGTCGCCGGGACCGGCCGACCGGCCGTCCACCGCCTCACACTGGTTCCCGGCCCTGCCCACGGTCAGGACAGCACCTTCACCGCCACCGTGGAAGCGTCAGTCGACGGGGGCGCCACCTGGGCGCCGGCCGCCGGCGAGCAGGTCACCTTCGCCTACGTCACCGACGGCGCCGGATACGTGACCGCCATCAACGACGGCCCGATCGGGTCCATGTCCTGCGTGACCGACGGGGCGGGGCAGTGCCGCATCTCGGTGCACACCGACGTCCCCGGCGACGCCGTGGTCACCGCCGTGGCCGGTTCCCTGAGCGCCAGCGCGGTGGTGGGCTAGGGGCGAAGCCCCTCCGTTCACAGCGGCCAGACGAAGCCGCGGGTCCGCTCGACCGAACCGGCGTCGACCAGCTCCTCGATCGCCATGGCGATCTGGTCGTGGGGAAGGCCGGTACGAAGAGCCAGCTCGTCGGGGTGGGCCGGTTCTCCCGACAGGGCGCGCTGCACCTGCATCGCCGCTGAGCTGACCGATCGCTTCGTGGCCGGGACGGACCAACCCCGCCGGGCGCCCGGCGTCATCCCGAGGGCGATGAGCACGTCGGAGGGGTCGAGGAGCGGTTGGGCGCCGTCGGCCAGCAGGGCGTTGCACCCGGCGGCGGCGGGGTTGCGGCGCGAGCCGGGCACGGCGAACACGGCCCGCCCGTAGTCGAGCGCCCGCTCGGCCGTGATCCGGGAGCCGCCTTTCAGGGTGGCCTCGATCACCACGACCACATCGGCCAGGGCGGCGATGATCCGGTTGCGGACCGGGAAGCGTCCCGGCTCGGGCCGGGTCCCGAAGGCGCACTCCGAGACGAGGACGCCGGAGCGCCGGACCCGGTCGAAGAGCGCCTGGTGCCGCCGGGGATAGACGACGTCGAGCCCGGTGGCCAGCACCCCCACGGGCCCGGCGGGGCCGCCGCCACCGGCTTCGACGACGGAGAGGGTGCCGAGATGCGCCGATCCGTCGATCCCGATGGCCAGCCCCGACACCACGGTGACCCCGGCGGCGGCCAGGAATGCCCCGAGATGGCGGGCGTCGGCCAGCCCGTGCGGCGTGGCCGCCCGGGTACCGACGATGGCCACCCGGGGAGCGTCGAAGACGCCGGGCCGCCCCCCTTCCACCAGCAGCACCGGCGGGCGGTGGGGCAGGTGGTCGGTGATCGGGTAGCCCGCGTCGGAGGCCAGCAGCACCGCGGTTCCCCGCCGGGAGAGCGTGGCCGCCAGCCGGGGCGGCGGTTCCGCCCCGATGGCCCGCAGGGCGACCACGGGGTCGGGCCACCGGGTCAGGATGGTCTCCAACGGCCCCGGGTTGAAGAGGGACGCCAGGGCGGCGCCGGCCAGGGCCCGGCCGGCCGGTCCGTCGTCGTTCATGCCAGGACGTCCTCCCGCATGCCGGCGGCGACGAGCACGTGGCCGGCGGTCACCTCGGACAGGCCGTCGAGATCAGCGAGGGTGCGGGCGACCCTTCGCACCCCGGCCAGGCCGCGCCCACTCCATTCCCGTCTTCGTGCGGCCTCACGCAGAACCTGCTCGACCTCCGCGGAAAGGGGGATCTGGGACAGGAGCGCCCTGGCTGGAACGCGTGCGTTCCGGCGCCACGAAGCATGCCGGTACCGGATTGCCTGTCTGGCCACCGCGGCAGCCACCCGGTCTGCGACTTCGGCGGAAGAGGGGCCGAGAGGTGCGTCTGGTGACGCGCTTCCCACCGCCACCCGCAGGTCGAACCGGTCGACCAGCGGTCCGGATAGACGGCGGCGGTACCGAGCCCTCAAGGCGGGGTTGCAGGTGCATGCTGGGGGTCCCAGGCCGCAAGGGCAGGGATTCGTGCAGGCCACCAGCAGGAAGTCGGCTGGGAAAGTGAGGGCGGAGTGCTGCCGGGAGATGCGCACGACCTGCTCTTCAAGGGGCTGGCGCAGGGCGTCGAGCACGGGCGGGGAGAACTCTCCGAGCTCGTCCAGGAACAAGGCGCCCCGGTGGGCGAGGGTCACCTCTCCGGCCTTGGGTCGCTTGCCTCCCCCGACCAGGGCAGCGGCTGAGGCGGTGTGATGAGGAGCGCGGAAGGGTCGCGACCGGAGGAGCGCACTGCCGACCGGCTGGCCGGTGGCCGAGTGAATCTTGGTCACCTCCACAGCCTCGTGGGCCGGCAGTGGGGGCAGGATGGACGGCAGGCACTGCGCCAAGAGTGTCTTGCCTGCCCCAGGGGGACCCACCAGGAGCAGGTGGTGACCACCGGCGGCCGCCACCTCGAGCGCCCGTCGCGCTCCACTCAGCCCCCGAACGTCGCACAGATCAACGAGGGACTCGTCCGTCTCGCAAGCCTCGCCCGGGGTGTCCGACGAGGAGGAAGGAATCGTTGGCCAGGGCTCCTCGTCCTTGAGGCACGACCGGGCTTCGGCCAGGGAACGGCACGGCAGCACGCGAATGCCTTCGACCAGTGCAGCCTCGGCGGCGCTTGCCAGCGGGATCAGGACGGATGTCATCCCCTCTTGACGCAGGGCGTCCACGAGCGCCAGGGTGCCCGGCACGGGCCGGATCGATCCGTCGAGACCCAGTTCACCGACGACGCCGATGCCCTCCAGTACAGGCTCCGAAAGGTCGCCGTTGGCCACCAGCACTCCTAGCGCGGCGGGGAGGTCGAGCCCGGCACCACTCTTCCGGAGCCCGCTGGGGGCGAGGTTCACCGTGATCCGTCGCCGGGGCCACTCCAATTCGGACGAGAGGATGGCGGCCCTTATGCGTTCGCGGGATTCACGGACGGCGGCGTCGGGCAGTCCCACCAGGTTGTAGGCCGGAAGGCCACCGGACGCGACATGGACTTCGACGACGACGGGATGGGCATCGACGCCGATGAGGACGGCGCTTCGGACCGAAGCGAGCATCTGGGCTCCTCCTTCGAAGGTGAGGGACACCAACTGGAGGGCCCATTGACCGGGGCGACCTCGACGGCCGCGACGAGTCTACCGGCCGGGTGAGACGAAAACTCTTGAACTGTGCTTCCGCGGCGACCGTGGAGGTACATCCCGGAGCACAGTTCACGCGTTCTGATCTGCCCTGGGCGCCGCGAGTCGTAGGTGGTCGGTCGATCAGACGACGATGTTGTCCACGCCGGTCATGATGACGGCGCGCTCGACGTCGACGAACTTGGGCACGTCGTCCATGACGGCTCCCCACTCCGGCGTGCCGAGGGCCTTCTCCATGCTGGTGGCGTCGTCGAAGCCGAGGACGGCCACACCGTCGTAGGCCGGATCGCCGTTCTCGTCGGGCAGGCACACGTTCTGGACGTAGCTCCGCAGACCCGGAACCCTCGCCGTGATCTCGGCGTGCGTGGTGGACCAGTAGTTGCGGAACTGCTCGGGGCTCATGTCCGCGCGCCGCGCCATCAGGCCGATCATCTTCTTCATGGCCAGGCTCCTTGTCCGGTCGTTCCGAAGCCCCCGCTTTAGCACGAGGCGGGCCGGCGGGACAACGGTCCGGGGGCCCGGGTGGCTCAGAGGGACCGGCAGAGCTCGATCAGGAGCAGGGCGATCGAGTGGTCGATGCAGAACTGGGTGCGCACGTCGCCGGGCGGGACGTCGGCGTGCTCGCACCCGAAGGTGCCGTCGTCGTCGTAGTGCAGCGAGCTCGTGCAGGTGATGGGGTGGTGGGGGATGGAGACACCCTCGGGCGGGCTCATGGCGGACGATGCCGACAGCGTCGCCTGCAGGTTGATGCTCCCGTCGCCGGCGTGGGTGATGTAGTTCATCACTCACCGCCCTTCTGGCGGAAGTTGGTCAGCACCGACTGCTCTTCGAGCAGGGAGTCGATCTCGTCGAGGAGCTCGTCGAGCTCTTCGACGACTTCGTTGCCGTTGCGACTGGCCTCGGCCTGCCGGGCGTCATCCTCCGCCAGTTGCTCCGCTTCCTCCTTGGGAAGACGAGCCCTCTGCTGGCGGCTGGCGGAAACCATCTTCGGTCACGCTCCTCGTCCGTGGGGGACGGACTTTTGGAAGCTTCGACGCCGGCGGCATCTGGTCCTGCTTCCACCCCTACTCACAAGTATCGGCGGAAATGTCCTAAGGCTTGAGCGCGATAGCGGGCCGCCCTATTGACAGCGAAATTGCGGCCCTACCAGGGAAGGTAGAGGAACCGGCGCTCGCTCAAGGCTGTATGAAAGGCCCCCTACTGCCCCAATGTCACGTCGAGGGCGAGGGTGAGGCAGCGGACGCCGCCCCCCGCTTTCATGAATTCGTCGACGGGGGAGACGCAGACGTCGAATCCCCAACCCTCCAGCACCCGGCCCACCCGGGGGGGGCAGGCGGGCATGACGATGGTGTGGTTCACGACCACCGAGTTGGCGCAGAAGGACATGGCCTCGTCGCGCTCGAGGATGAGGGGCTCGGGAACGAGGCGCTGCATGACCGCCAGGCCGTAGCGGTCCCAGGCCTGGGGGGCGCAGATGGCCCGGCGGGAGTCGAGGGGACAGAAGGTCAGGTCGAGGTGATAGAAGCGGGCGTCGGTCAGCTCCACCGAGACGACCGGGATGCCGAGCAGCTCGGCGATGGCCCCGTGGGTGACGAAGTCGGAGCGGAAGCGGTAGCCGGCCACCAGCCGGGCCCGGAAGGGGAGGGCGTCACCCGCTCCCTCGAAGCACACCCCGAGCTCGACGGGCAGCTCGGCCACGTCATACCCGGCCCGGGCGAACCACTCGGCGTCGTGGCGGGCTTCGGCCCGGCGCTCGGTGTGGCGGAAGCGGCTGACCACGAAGCGGTTGGCGTGGATGAGGCCGGCGTTGGCGGTGAAGACCAGGTCGGGCAGGCCGGCCACCGCTTCCATGGGCACGGTCACCGCCCCGGCCGACTCGAGGTTGGCCACCATGTCCTCCCACTGGGTGCGGGCCCGGTCGGGGTCGACGGCCACCTCCTTGTGCATCCAGGGGTTGATCTCGTAGAGGACGCCGAAGTGGCTGGGCGGGCACACCAGGTAGCGCCGGCCCCACGACAGGATTCCCCCGTCGCCGCCGGGATCGGGCGGGTCAGCCCCGGGCGAGGTGCTCGACGAGGTCACGGAGGAAGAGTCCCACGTCGGTGACCAGCCCGAGGGCCTGGTGGCTGCCCCGGTCGGCCAGCTTGGTCACCACCGCCTGGTTGATGTCGACGCAGTAGGTCTCCACCCCGGCGGGCAGCAGGTTGCCGGTGGCGATGGCATGGAGGGTGGAGGCGAGCATCAGGGCGACCTGCACGCCGCCCAGGTGGGTGCGCATGACGTCCTGGGCGGCGATCACGTCGGTGATGACATCGGGCAGCGGCCCGTCATCGCGGATGGAGCCGGCCAGCACGAAGGGCACCCCGGCCTGGACGCACTCGTACATCACCCCGCCCTTGAGGAAGCCCCGTTCCACGCCGGCGGCGATGGAGCCCCAGCGCCGGACCTCGGAGATGGCCCGCAGGTGGTTCGAGTGGCCGCCTTCGGTGGAGATGCCCTCCCGCACCGACACGCCCAGCGAGGTGCCCATGAGGTTGGACTCGATGTCGTGGGTGGCGAAGCCGTTGCCGGCGAAGAGGACGTCGACCCAGCCGTCGCGCACCAGGGCGGCCACGTCGGGGCCCGCTCCGGTGTGGATCACGGCCGGACCGCACACGGCCAGGAGCCGTCCGCCCCCGGCCCGGGCCCGCCGGATGCGCTCGGCCACCTGGGCCACCAGCAGGGCCTTGGGCTTCTCGGAGGAGACCTCGGAGGCCATGAACTCGAAGGGGCTCCGGCCGCTGGGCCGTTCCAGGGGCCGCACCCGGACGCCCTCGGTGCCCACCACCACCAGGTCGCCCAGCTCCACCCGGTGCATGGGCACGGTACGGGCCCGGGTGTGGTCGTCGGCGATGACCAGGCCGCAGTCCATCTCCGGGTTCTCGACCTCGACCCAGTGCCCGTTGACCTTGACCGCCGTCGGCAGGTTGGTGGTCGAGTAGAAGCCCTGGGGCAGGACCCCCTCCATCGACGCCGACACGAGCTGGGCGTCGGCCTCGACCACGGGGTGGGCGCCGTGGGGGTGGAGCCGGGCCAGCACGTCGGACAGGGCATCCTCGTCGGCGGCGGTGATCTCGATGCGGGCCCGGGAGACGTCGGCCGGGCCCTTGCCGACGTCCATCTCCGCGATGCGGTAGTCGGCGCCGAAGTCGACGATCTCATCGAGGATCTTGGCCAGGATGAGGGAGTCGATGATGTGACCGGAGACCTCGACGGTGTCGCTGGCGCTCATGGTGGAAGAAACCTAGTGGACGGCGGCCCGTCCCAGCCGGGACCGCGGCTCAGCCGGTGCCGGCCATCGGCTTCTCGCCGCCCTCCCCGGTGGGGACGGCCCGGAGCCGGGCCTGGCGCTCCTCCCAGAGGTTCTTGACCACCACCTGGATGACGCCGGCCGAGGGGATGGCCAGGAGGGCGCCCACGAACCCGGCCAGCTCCACCCCGACGAGGACGGCGAGCAGCACGAGGAGCGGGTTGAGCTTCACCGTCCGGCTCATGACCACGGGCTGGAGCAGGTGGTTCTCGACCTGCTGATAGACGATGTAGACGATGAGCACGGCGATGCCGGCGCCGGTGGAGTGCAGGAAGGCCACGAAGACGGTCGGGATCGCCCCCAGGGTGGCCCCCACCAGGGGGATGAGGTCGGCGAAGCCGACCCACACGGCGAGCACGTTGGCGAAGGGCACGCCGACGATGCGCAGCGTCACGTAGGTGACCGTGCCGGCGACGAGGGAGATCAGCAGGTTCCCGGCCATGTAGCCGGTCACGGCTCGCCCGGCGTCGTGGCCGATCCGGCGCAGCTGTTGTCGGTGGCGCTCGGTGAAGAGCGCCAGGAAGGCGTTGATGATGTCGGGCGCCTCCAGGAGGATCAGGAACGTGAGGACGAGGATGGTGAGGATGGCGAAGGCCCCGGTGGCCACTGTCTGGATGGTCTTCACCGCCGGCCCGCCCAGCTCGTTCAGCCGGTCCCGGAGCCGGGGGGCGTTGTCGCGCACGAACTCCTCGACGTTGTAGCGCTTGATCAGCTCGCCGACGCGGCCCTCGCCCTTCTCCGCCCGCTCCACGAAGCCGGGGATGTCGTCGGCGAAGCGCTGACCGGCGTCGACCAGGGGGCGCACCACCAGGTACCCGAGGCCGGCGAAGGTGGCCGTCCCGAACAGGAAGACGATGGTGGTGGCCAGACCCCGCCGCAGCCGCATGCGGGTGAGGGCATCGACCAGCGGGTTGAGCAGGGTGGCGAAGAAGGTGGCCACGATCACCAGGGTGAGGATGTGACGCAGCTGCCAGGCCAGCAGCACGGCCAGGGCCACACCCAGGCCGATGCCCAGGACCAGGGGAACGACGCGCACGACGATGTAGCGCAGCTCCTCCCAGCGTCGCCGTTCCTCTGTCATGCGCCCGTCACGGTACCCGGCTCCCGCCGTGCCCAAAGCTATTGTCCCCGCGAACGGCCGAGCGTGGGGCAGGGGCGCCACGCATCGGAGGAGCCGGGCGCAGGGACCCGGCGGGAAGGAAGAATTGGGGCAGCCCATCACCGTCACCAGCCGGCCCGGCCTCCGGCCCGAGGTCATGCTCTTCGAGCTGAACCGCTCTCTCACCGGGATGCAGAACGACCGCTACGCCTCGGCGGAGGACGCCACCGGCGTCAAGCCGCCCGACGAGCTCGCCCGGCGTCTCTTCGCCCTCGGGGTGACCGGTGTCACCGTGTACTCCTCCAGCGTGACGGTCACCGCCGCGCCCGAACGGTGGGCCGAGCTGCGAGCCGAGGTTGAGGACACCATCGTCAACCTCTTCATCTACTACCGCGAGGGCGCCACGGCGCCCGCCGCCGAACCCGCCGCCGAACCCGCCGCCGAACCCGCTCCCGCCGAGTGATCCCGGGGCGGCTCACCCGCCCCAGCGTTCGTCCAGCACCCGGGCCACGACCCGGGCCGCCTGCGGTGGGACGTCGACGATGGTGGCCTCCAGCCCGGCTTCCTCCGCCTCGGCCAGCAGGGTGGACAGGGCGAGGGCCCCGGTGACGTCGACCCGTCCCAGACCGTCCATGTGGATCACCAGCCGGCGGGCCGAGGGGTGGTCGTGGAGGATGGACATGAAGGTGCGCTCCAGGCCCGCCACCGACCCGAAGTAGAGGACACCCTTGGGCTTGAGGTGGACGGCGTCGCCGTCGGTCCAGGACGGGACCGAGATGAGGATCTCCCGCCGGAGGTGGACGACCACGGCCAGCACCACGCCGACCAGGACGGCCTGGCCGACCTGGGGGGCGAGGGCCACGGTGAGGACGAAGGTGACGAAGGCGATGACGAACTGCGCCCGGGAGAACCGCCACAGCTCCCGGAAGGGTCGGAGCTGCACCAGGCTGCGTACCGCCCCGATGACCACGGCCCCCAGCACGGCCCGGGGCAGCGGGGAGAGCACCGAGGAGAACGGCACCAGCAGCGCTACCACGGCGCCGGTGATCAACCCGCTCCAGCGGCTGCGGGCCCCGGCCAGGTGGTTGAGGGCGGTGCGGGAGAACGACCCGCCCACGGGGTAGCCGCCGCAGGCGCCGGAGGCCAGGTTGGCGAAGGCCTGACCGACCAGCTCCTGGCTGGGATCCCAGATCTGGCGTTCGAGGGTGGCGTAGCGCCGGGAGATCGATGTGGCCTCGGCGAAGCCGACCACGGCGATGATGACTCCGGGGATGAGCAGGTGGGGCAGCTCCTCGTAGGGCAGGTCGAGGGTGGCGGGGGGCAGTCCGCTGCGGATCTCGCCCAGGGTGGGGCCGTCGTAGCCGGCCAACGTGCTCCAGGCGATGGCGGCCACCACGGCCAGGAGCACGCCCGGGAACATGGCGTGGATCCGGCGCCCTCCGACCATGAGGGCCAGGGTGACCACGGCCAGGACCACCGAGGCGGTGTCCCACCGGCCGGGATGGACCAGGGCGGAGACGGCGCTGGGGAAGATGCCGCCGTCGGTGTCGGTGCCGAGGGCCGTGGGGAGCTGGGTGGCGAGGATGACGAGCGCCGCGCCGGTGGAGAAGCCGATGATGACGGGCTGGGACATCATGAAGGCGAAGCCCCCCAGGCGCAGCGTTCCCAGGCCCAGGCGCACGGCCCCGACCACCAGCGCCAGAACGGCGGCCAGGGCGACGTAGCGGTCGCTGCCGAGAGGCGCCAGATGGTTGAGCGCCCCCAGGGTGAGGAGGGAGGTCACGGCCACCGGCCCCGTCTGCAGGTAGGGGGAGGAGGCGAACCAGGCCGCGGCCAGGCAGGCGGCGGCGGCGGCGTAGATCCCGCGCACGGCGGGGAGCCCGGCCAGCTCGGTGTAGGCCAGCGACTGGGGGACCAGCACCAGGGCCACGGTGACACCGGCCATGACGTCACCGGCGGACAGGCGTGGTCCGCGCTCGGGACGGAGGCGACTGACGAGGTTCATTCCATGGGCTCCGGGGAGGGTGGGCCGGCCAACCGGGCGGCCAGGGGATCCGACCACCGGGCCAGCATCGGGCCCGTGATCGCAGTGACGAGAACGTAGGCGGCCGCCAGGGCGAGCAGGTCCTTCTCCAGGTCGGCACCCAGGCTGGCGAGCACCACGGAGAACTCTCCCCGGGCCACCAGGGTGGCTCCGGCCCGGACCCGCCCGGCCCGCCCCACACCCATGCGCCCGGCCGCCCACCAACCGGCGGCCACCTTGGTGGGGATGGTGACCAGCGCCAGCGCCACGGCGGCGCCCAGCACTGGTACGAGCTGGGACGGGTCGACGGACAGGCCGAAGAAGACGAAGAACACGCCGGCGAAGAGGTCGCGCAGCGGGCCGAGCAGGGCCCGGGCGGCGTCGGCGGCCGGTCCCGAGAGCGTGATGCCGACCAGGAAGGCGCCCACCGCGGCCGACACCGACAGCTGCTCGGCCACGCCGGCGACGGCCAGGGTGATCCCGAGGACGGAGAACAGCAGCACCTCGTCGGAGCGGGAGAACACCAGGCGGGACAAGGTGGGGCCGTAGTGGAAGGCGACCCAGAAGGCACCGGCCACGGCGGCGGCGGCCAGGAGGAGGGCGGCGGCCACCGACACGAGCCCGCCGCCGCCCACCAGGCTGCCCACCAGGGGCAGGAAGGCGGCCATGGCCAGGTCCTCCACCACCAGCACGGCCAGGATGGCGGGCGTCTCCCGGTTGCCGACCCGGCCCAGGTCGGAGAGCAGCTTGGCCACCACGCCCGATGACGACACCCAGGTGACACCGCCGATGACCAGGGCGGCCCGGACGTCCCACCCGAGGAGGAGGCCGGCGGCGAAGCCGGGCGTGAAGTTGGCCGCGGCGTCGACCGCCCCCGCCGGCGCCCCGATGCGCAGCCCGCCGAGGAGCTCGGGGGCCGAGTACTCCAGGCCGAGCATGAACAGGAGGAGGACGACGCCGATCTCCGCCCCCACCTTCACGAACTCCTCGGTGGGCCCGAGGGGGAGGAGCCCCCCGGAGCCGTTGGCCAGTCCGGCCAGGAGGTAGAGGGGGATGGGGGAGAGCCCGAAACGGCCCGACAGCCGTCCCAGCGCGGCCAGGGCCACCAGGAAGAGTCCCAGCTCGATCAGGAGCTCGCCCGAGTGCACCTCAGCTTTCCAACAGCTCGACCAGCGCCTCGATGCCCTCGGGGGTGCCCACCACCACGAGCGTGTCGCCCGTCTGGAGGACGAAGTCGGGCCGGGGGGCGGGGAAGGCATGGGCCGGGGCCTTGGCGCCACCCGCGGCCGGGCGGAGCACGGCCACGATCGACACGCCGGTGGTGCTCCGCACGCCGGCGGCGGCGATGCTGCGCCCGGCGAAGGGCGACCCGGCGGGCACGGGCACCCAGTCGAGGGCGAGGCCCTCGATGCTGTGCCGGAGATCGGCCAGGCTGGCGGTGAGCTGCGTTCCGCCCAGCACCTCGGCCAGAACCGCGCTCTCGTCGGCGGTGAGGGCCACGCTGGCGCCGGCGGCGTCGGGGTCGGCGGCGGCATACAGGAGCAGGTCGCGGCGGCCGGTGCGGTGGGACACCACGCCCACGCGCTGGCCCGACCGGGTGGTGAGCTCGTGGCGCAGCCCCACGCCGGGGAGGGGGGTCTGACGGATCTCGGGCATGGGGGCAGTCTCCCCGGCGAACCCCGAACCGGTCCATTCTTTGCCCGATTTCGGCTTGCCTGTTTGTCCAGTTTCAGCTTGTCAGTACGAACACATGTTCGTTACGGTGGGTCCGTGGCTTCCCCGGCACCCGTCCCGCCTGCTCGTCCGGCTCTGGTGGAGGTGGCCGGACGGGCCCGGCCGGTGATCCTGGCCGGGGAGCGGCGCCTGGCCGTCCCCGGCCCCGTGGGGGACCTCTTCCCCGGTGGCGGCCTGCAGCGGGGCACGGTGGTGGCGGTCGAAGGACCCTCGGGGGCGGGTGGCACCTCCCTCGTCCTGGCCCTCCTGGCCGCGGCCACGGGGGTGGGGGAATGGGCGGCGGTGGTCGACACCGCCGGGAGCTTCGGGGCCCTGGCCGCCGCCGAAGCCGGTGTGGCCCTCGAGCGCCTCGCCGTCGTGCACCTCGGGGATGGCGAGCGGTTCGGGACGGTCGTGGCC
>JBOGFE010000424.1:0-4402 GCA_050741935.1 Acidimicrobiia bacterium
AGCTCCCAGAAGAAGTACTGGAACAGGTAGCAGGCCACCATGGCGATCATCATGTGGGGGAACATGTTGAAGTTGCCCTCCACCACCCGGGGGCTGCCCGAGAAGCGCACGAAGCACTCCTCGCCCCGCTTGTCCACCTCCACCAGGCACTTGATGAGACCGTTCTTGGCGTTGCCGGCGTTCTCCAGGAACAGGGTGGTGCGGAACACGCCGTCGTGCATGGCGGCCAGCTTCTGGCGGGCGGCGGCCACGCCCTCGTCGATCATGCGCCGCAGCGAGCCGATGAAGAAGTCGACGCCCTTGCGCCCGATGATCTCCAGGCAGCGGCGCTCCAGGATGTGGGCGGCGGCGGCCCGGGCCTTGATGTCGAGGGTCTGCATCCGGGGGTCACGCACCCGGTTCTCCATCATCTCCATCTGGTCGGCCTTGAGCCGGTAGCTCTCGCCGATCTTGATGGGGGAGAGGAGCAGGCCCTCGTCGTAGCGGGTCTTGGCCGAGGGGGACACACCGCCGGGCTCGGTGGCGCCCGTCTCGGTCTCGTGGGAAGCGGCCGCCACCCAGCCGACGAGCTCTTTGCCTTCGGGGGACACCCCCGGGCCCCCGGGCCAGAACACCGGCATGAACAGGATCTGGTCGCAGTTGTGGATGCCGCCGTAGAGGGGGTCGTTGGCGTAGAACATGTCGCCCTCGTGGATGCCGACCGAGGGCTCCTCGTAGAAGTGGCGCATCATCCACTTGATGCCGATGGAGGCGTTGATCAGGTGGAGCTGGGTACCCATGATCCCCACGGCCAGGTCGCCCTGGAGGGTGTAGATCCCCACGGCGGCGTCGCCGGCCTCGATCATGGGGCTGATCCCCATGCGGGAGAAGGTCTGGTACGCCTCCCAGCAGATGAGCTCCATCTTGTTGCGGTAGATCTCGAAGTCGCCCCGGGCCAGGTCCTCCATGGCCGCCGCTTCCCGCTTCGTGGTCGGCTCCGGCCGCCAGTGGCGCAGCATCTCCGGATCTCGGGGCATTCGCTACAGCCTTTCTCCGGGGACACCCCGGACCCCGGGCACCTTGGTGTCGATGAGCCCGTTGCCCCGCCCGTCGATGCGGAAGGAGCGGTCGGGGTCGATCACGAGCGTGGTGTCGGGGGCTTCGAGGATGGCGGGGCCCTCGATCACGGGACCCGGCCCGAGGCCGCCCAGGTCGTAGACCGGGGTGTCGAGCCAGCCCCGTTCCGGACCCCAGAACGTGGGCCGGCGCGATTTCGCCGCCTCGTCGACCGAGCCCGTCCAGGGCGCCAGCTCGGGCAGCTCCAGCTTGGCCGTGCGGATGGCGCTCCACAGGGTGAAGCCCACGACCTCGACGCCGCCGGCCAGGAAGGTGGCGGCCGGCGAGTAGACCCGGGCGTACTCCGTCTCGAAGGCCTCGTAGACGGCCCGGACGTCGTCCTCGGACTCCAGGGCCAGGCGGGGGGAGCGGATGCGGGTGACATGGGGCTGGAGGCCGTAGCGCATCTGCACCTCGAGCCCGAAGGACACGTGGCGGGCCCCCAGCTCCTCGGCGTCCCGGAGCGCCTGGGTCTGGAGCTCGGCCACCGAGGCGTTGAAGGGCTCGTAGTCGTCCAGCCAGCGGCCGCTGCCGGCCGAGTAGAGCTTGACCGCCCGGCCCCCCTCGTAGGAGCGGACGAAGTCGGTGTTGGCGATCCCGAAGGCGGAGAACACCGAGGCGAAGGGGAAGGTCATGACCCCCTTGGTCTCGACGTAGCCGCCGTAGCCGCAGGCGTGGGTCCCGGCCCCGCCGCCGTAGGCGAAGAGGGTGAACTCCCGGGGGTCGTAGCCCTTGAGGTTGGTCTCCTTGAACACCTCGTTGCCCATGCGGGCGTCGATGAGCGTCTTGACCAGCCAGGCCGCCTCCTCGGCCGAGCACGACAGCGGGTCGGCCAGGTGCTCCTTGACCGCCTGCACCGCCGCCTCCCGGTTGAGGGGGATGCCCCCGCCCAGGAAGTAGTCGGGGTCGAGGTAGCCGAGCACGACGTCGGCGTCGGTCACCGTGGGCTGCTCGCCGCCGAGGTCGAAGGCCGCCGGCCCGGGGTTCGAGCCGGCCGACTGGGGCCCGACCTCGATCACGTTGAGCAGCGGGTTGAAGCGGGCGATCGAGCCGCCGCCGGCTCCGATGGACTTGGTCTCGATCATGGAGATCCCGACCCGGAAGCGGTCGATCATCGGGATGTGGGCGTGGAAGTGGCGCCCCCGGAACTCTGAGGCTCCCGGGGACACCCCGGACCCCGGGGCTCTGCCTCCCACGTCGACCACGGTGCCGATGTCGAAGGACGTGCCTCCCATGTCGGTGAGGATGATGTTGCCGATGCCGTAGACGTCGGCCACGTGGGCGCCGCCGATGACCCCGGCCACCGGGCCGGCGTTGTAGGTCTCCACCGCCGAGGTGCGCTGCAGCGGGTTGGCGCCCCCACCCGAGTTCACGATGAACAACGGGTTCCGGTAGCCCCGCTCGTGCAGCGAGTTGCCCAGCTCGGTGAGCTCCTCGGCCATCGTGCGGTGCAGGTAGGCGGCGAGGATGGCGGTCATCGACCGCTGGTACTCGTTCTGCTTGGGCAGGACCTCCGAGGACAGCAGGATCGGCTGGGAGCCGAGGTAGGTCTCGGGGAACTCGGCCGCGATGACGTCGCGGACCAGCTCCTCGTGGGCGGGGTTGCGGTGCGACTGCATGAGGGTGACCACGAAGCCCATCGCTCCCCGGTCGACCAGGACCCGCAGCTTGGCCGTGACCTCGCCGGGGTCGAGGGGGACGACGACCTTGCCGTCGTCGTCGATGCGCTCGGACAGGCCGACCACCATGTGGCGGGGCACCACCGGGTCGGGCCGCCGGCCCCGGGCCACGAGGCGCTTGAGCTCCACCGGCACCCCGTCGTGCCACTGGGCGCCCCGGCCGATGAAGATGGTGTCCTCGAAGCCGGCGGTGGTGATGACCCCGAGGCGGGGGCCCTTGCGCTCGATGAGGGCGTTCATGGCCAGGGTGGTGGCGTAGCGGACGATGTCGGTCCCGGCCACCAGGGTGTCGGCATCGAGGCCGAGCTTGCGGGCGCACTCGGCGATGGCCTGGTCGAAGCCCACCGCCAGGCGGTGGCGGGTGGTGGGGGCCTTGCCGGCCGCGGTCCGGCCGTCGTGGAGGACGAAGCAGTCGGTGAACGTCCCGCCGATGTCGATGGAGATCGTGTTGGCCAGCTGGATGTCCCCGTCGGGGACACCGGAAGCGTCGGGCTCCGGCGCGCTCACGGTGCCAGCCTCGCCTTGAGGGCATCCAGGTCGAGCTGGATGTCCCAGGTGGGGGGGAAGCCCTCCGGCAGCAGCTCGTTCTCCACCATCGTCCCGCAGCCGGGGCAGTAGAACTCGACGAAGACGCCGTAGCCCTTGGCCACGGACAGGGTCCACTCCGACTCCATCCCCCCCTGGCCGAAGATGGGCGGGAAGATCTCCTCGGGGTCGCGCTCGTGGACCAGGCAGCCCTTCTTGTAGTTGTCGCGGGCGCTCACCAGCTCGGTGGCGCAGACATGGCAGCACCACATCTCGGTGCCGAGGTCGATGTCGAGGTACTCGGTGATGCGGACCCGGTCGATCACCTGTCTGCCTCCAGCACGGCGGTGGCGTACTCGTCGACGGAGAGGGTGAAGCCGTCGGGCACCACGATGGTGGTGTCCACCCCGTCCACCAGCGCCGGGCCGGCCAGGGTGGCGCCGGGGGCCAGTGCCTCCCGGTCGTAGACCGGGGCCGTCACCCATCCACCGGGACGCCACAGCTGCCGGTCTCCCTTGCGGGCCGCTTCCGCCGGGGCGCCGGACGGGCGGGAGACGATGGGCGCGCTGGCGATGGGGACGACGGCATGCAACTGGACGGCCTCGGCCCCGTCGGTGCGCCGGAACGTGATCCCGGCCGGGTCGAAGCCCTCTCCGGCCACGTCGAGGGCGGCCCGGTCCTCCAGCCGGGCCAGGCGGTCGTCCAGTCCGGGGCCCGGCGCCGCCTCGTAGGTGTGACCGAGGGGCATGCCGGCGATGCCGAAGGCGGAGAACACGGGCGAGGTGAGGAAGGAGTGGGCCCGGGCCAGCCCGCGGTGGGCCGCCACCTCGGCGGCTACCAGGCCTCCGGCGCCGCCGAAGGCGAAGAGCGCCACCTCGCCGGGGGGGACGGAGGCCAGGCCGAGCACCTCCGCCACCTTGGCCGCGGCCAGCTCCACCAGGCCCCGGTGCACGGCCCAGGCCGCCTCCTCGACCGGGAGCCCGGTCCCGCCGGCCAGTCGCCCGATGGCCGCCCGGGCCCGTTCGGGGTCGAGCTTGCGCCGCCCGCCCAGGAACCAGGCCGGGTCCAGGTGGCCGAGCACGACCTCGGCGTCGGTCACGGTG
>JBOGFE010000425.1:0-3099 GCA_050741935.1 Acidimicrobiia bacterium
GGCGAGATCCTCCGCCTCGCCCTTCCCCCCGGCGACAACCCGTGGGCCCCCGGCGCCTGGTGCGGCTACGTGCAGGTGCCCCTGGCCGGGCCCGGGGTCGGGGGTGTCCCCGAAGGCGCCGGCTCGACGGTGGCCGAGCTCGTCGAGGACCTGCCCCTGTGCCTGGTCGAGGGCCTGGCCCTCACCGCCTTCAACGCCTACATCCACGACGTCCCCGCCGAGGACCTCACCTTCGCCCTCATCCCCACTCTGCCACCCGGCCTGTCCCTCCTGGCCGGGCCACTGCACGTCCTGCCCCTCGACCCGCTCCACGAGCCGGTCCTGGCCGGGGTGAGCGGCACCGACGGGATGGTGCGCTTCGCCAACGTCCCCCCCGCCTTCTACGTCATGCGCCAGTTCTCCGACTACGGGGCACCCCTGGTCGAGGTCTTCGACGGCGCCGGCGTCACCCGGGGCCGTGACCTGGGCGAGCACACCTACCTGGGCTACGACGCCCTCGTGCTGCCCAACCCCTGCGCCGAGAAGATCCAGGACCACATGGAGACGGGCACCGACTGCCACCGGGCCGCCGTCGAAGGGAAGTTCGGTCCGGCCGAGTACGACCCCAGCACGGCCCGCTACCTGGTCGACACCCCGGCCGGGCGCACCGGGATCGTCTTCGACTTCGCCAAGAAGGTGGCCGGCGTGGGCGTCTCGAGCCGCTACGTCGACCTGCTCGCCCACGACGCCCTGGCCCACGGCTCGGCCGTCAGCCTCGACGAGCTCTCCGGCCCCCTCCCCGAGCGCCTGGGCCTCGACCTGTCCAAGGCCTGGACGTTCTCGGCCGCCGGCGCCGTCGGCGACCCCGAGGGGACCCTCGCCACCTACAAGGGGCTCGACCTGAAGCACGACCCGGCGTCGGTGGCCGGCACCAGCACCTACCCCTTCGCCCTGGCCACCCCCAACTACCAGGGGACCATGTCGCTCAACTTCCGCTACGACATCGACGACGCCCTCGTGGGCGTGATCGTCCAGGTGGCAGGCAAGGGGCCCCACGTCAGCCTCCTCACCCCCCAGGGCAAGATCGACGTGCCCCACCTCGACCCGAACAAGCCGGTGGCCGCCGCCCTCCGGGAGGCGGCGCTCAACGCCAAGGACCGGCCCCGGGAGGGTGAGCCGCCCGGCCCGCCGCCCCAGCTCGACCCCAAGCGCCTCTTCGGGGCGGCCACCGGCCAGGTCGGGACGCGCCTGAACCTCCAGCCCGGCGGCGCCTCCGAGGGCACCCTGACCTTCGTCTACGTGCCCCTGGAGCCGGCCCGGCCGGCCAGCGTCCACATCGGCGACCTGTCCTTCGAGATCACCACCTGGCAGCGCATCGACTGGCCCCGGGCCCACCTGCCCCGCGACGGCCGGATGGCCATGGGCCACAACTTCTTCTTCAACTCCCACTACTCGCCCACCCAGATGGACCATCCGGCCTGCCGGCGCCTGGCCGACGGGGAGCTGTCCGCCGACGTGTGCGAGAACTGGCAGGTCTTCGTCCACTCCCCCCTCGACGACGCCGAAACCTTCGACCTCGTGGACGCCGGGTCGGGTCGGGGGTTCATCGGCGACGTCCGCACCGGCGGGGGCGGCCTGTTCAACCCCCACCGCGGGGTCACCGGCAACCGGGAGGACTTCGCCGTGGCCGGCGTGGGGCTGCCCATCGGGCGGGGTGTGATCACCAACGGCCGGTTCTGGGAGCAGCTCGTCGTCCCCACCGCCACCCTGGCCGCTCACCCCGGGGACGTGGAGGTCCGGATCGAGGACAACCAGGTGGGGCGGAGCTCCGCGCTCCTGGACCACGCCGACGGGCCGGTGCCGCTGGCGCCCTACGTGGACTTCGCCGCCTGGCACCGCCACGTCGAAGCCGGCCTCCTCGACGACCTCGGCCTCGCCCCACAGCGGTCCCGCGTGAGCCAAATCCACGCTTTCGGTGGTTCTGGCTAACGCGCAACGGGGTTCATCCAGCCGGTACCCCGGCCCCGAACTGCCTGACGTGAGCTTCGATCTGGACCACTACAAGCGGGTCGTTGCCCGGCTGGACCACACCGACCTCGACCTCGCGGGCGCCTTCCGGGCCCGGCCGCTCCCGCCCGAGTTGCTCCGCTGCGTCCGCTACATGCACGACGTGGAGCACCACACGACCTGCTACCTGCGGAACCTGCTCAACACGCGGGCGCACCACGACCCCGACGTCACCGCCTTCCTCACCCTGTGGAACTACGAGGAGCACTGGCACGGCGAGGCGCTGGCCGAGATCCTCCGGGCCCACGGCGAGCCCGCCGGCGCCCCCCGGGTGGCGGCCATGCGCCGGCGGCTCGGCGCCCGCCTCACGGCCAGCCCGGTGCTGTGGATGGCCTTCTCCTCGGTGAGCCGCCACTTCCTGGCCGTCCACATGACCTTCGGGGTCGTGAACGAGTGGACGACCCAGGCCGCCTACTCCCGCCTGATCGCCCTGGCCGGCCACGACACCATGAGCGAGCTGCTGCGCCGGATCATGCGCCAGGAGGGCCGCCACATCGACTACTACCTGACCCAGGCCCGCCGCCTGCTGGGCCAGGGGCCGGCGGCCCAGCGGGCCACCCGCCGGGTGCTGCGCACGGCCTGGAGCCCGGTGGGCGAGAAGGTGATGCCCCGGGCCGAGACCGGCCATGTCATCCGGACCCTCTTCGGCGACGAGCCCGGCCGGGCCATCGCCGACCGGATCGACCGCCGCATCGACGGCCTGCCCGGCCTGTGCGGCCTCGGCCTGATGGACCGGTCGCTGCGCAGCTACGCCGGCGTCTGAAGCCGGACGCTCAGCGGGGGGCCGGGTCGCCGGGGGCCGGGTCGCCGGGGGAGGGGCGGCCGGCCCGGGAGCGGAGGACGGCCAGGGCCTCGTCGGCGTGCTTCTGCATGTTGGTCTCGCTGCTGATCTCGGCCAGCAGCCGGCCGTCGCCGTCGATGACGACGGTGGCCCGCCGGTTGAACAGCGGGCCGGGCCGCTTCACCCCGAAGCGGCGGGCGATGGCGCGGTCGGGGTCGGACAGCAGCGGGAAGTCGAAGTCGTTGCGCTCGGAGAAGCGCTGCTGGCGCTCG
>JBOGFE010000426.1:0-22315 GCA_050741935.1 Acidimicrobiia bacterium
ATCCTCGACCACTCGCTGCTCTAGGGGGACCGGGACTCTGGGTGGGTGGGGGCGGAAGGGTACGCTACGCACCATGCCCACCAGCACCGCCCCCACCACAAATCCGAAGCTGCTCGCCTTCGTCGAGCAGGCCCGAGAGCTGTTCCAGCCGGACGACGTCTACTGGTGTGACGGCACGCAGGAGGAGTACGACCGCCTCTGCGCGCTCCTGGTGGAGGGGGGGACGTTCGAGCGGCTGTCCGACGCCAAGCGGCCGAACAGCTACCTCGCCCTGTCCGACCCCGGGGACGTGGCCCGGGTCGAGGACCGCACCTTCATCTGCAGCGAGCGCGAGATCGACGCCGGCCCCACCAACAACTGGAAGGACCCGGCCGAGATGCGGGCCGTCCTGGACGGCCTGTGCGCGGGGTCGATGCGGGGCCGGACCATGTACGTGGTGCCGTTCTCCATGGGCCCGCTCGGGTCGCCCATCGCCCACATCGGCGTGCAGATCACCGACTCCCCCTACGTGGCCGTGAACATGCGGATCATGACCCGGATGGGAGCCAAGGTCCTCGAGGTGCTGGGCGACGGCGACTTCGTGCCCTGCATGCACTCCGTCGGCTACCCGCTGGTCGACGCCGGCGGCACCACCCGGCCCGACGTGCCCTGGCCCTGCGACGCCCACAACAAGTACATCGTCCACTACCCCGAGGCCCGCGAGATCTGGAGCTACGGGTCGGGGTACGGGGGCAACGCCCTGCTGGGCAAGAAGTGCTTCGCCCTGCGCATCGCCTCCACCATGGCCCGGGACGACGGCTGGATGGCCGAGCACATGCTCATCCTCGGCATCACCCCGCCCGGCGGCGAGAAGAAGTACGTGGCCGCCGCCTTCCCCTCCGCCTGTGGCAAGACCAACATGGCCATGCTCATCCCCACCCTCCCCGGCTGGAAGGTGGAGACGGTGGGCGACGACATCGCCTGGATGAAGTTCGGCCCCGACGGGACGCTGCGGGCCATCAACCCAGAGGCCGGGTTCTTCGGCGTGGCCCCCGGGACGTCGGACGAGACGAACCACAACGCCCTGGCCACCCTGACCGAGAACTGCCTGTTCACCAACGTGGCCCGGACCGACGACGGCGACATCTGGTGGGAGGGCCTCACCGACGAGAAGCCGGCCCACCTCCAGGACTGGAAGGGCCAGGACTGGACCCCCAGCTCCGAGACGCCCGCCGCCCACCCCAACGCCCGGTTCACGGCGCCGGCGGCGCAGTGCCCGTCCATCGCCCCCGAGTGGGAGGACCCGGCCGGGGTGCCCATCTCCGCCATCCTCTTCGGCGGGCGCCGGGCCACCAACGTGCCGCTCGTCACCCAGTCCTACGACTGGGACCACGGCGTGTTCCTGGGCTCGATCATGAGCTCGGAGACCACCGCGGCCCAGGCCGGGGCGGTGGGCAAGCTCCGCTTCGACCCCTTCGCCATGCTGCCGTTCTGTGGCTACAACATGGGGGACTACTGCAAGCACTGGCTGGAGATCGGCGTGGCCGCCCCCGACCCTCGGAAGCTGCCCAAGCTGTTCTGGGTCAACTGGTTCCGCAAGAGCGACGAGGGCAAGTTCCTCTGGCCCGGCTTCGGCGAGAACAGCCGGGTGCTCAAGTGGGTCCTCGAGCGGGTCGGCGGCGAAGGCGGGGCCGTCGAGACCCCCATCGGCTGGGTGCCCTCTCACGAGGGGCTCGACACCGAGGGCCTCGACCTCGACCCCGCCGTCCTGACCCAGCTCGTCACCGTCGACTCCGACAAGTGGCGCCAGGAGCTGCCCCAGCTCGAAGAGCACTTCACCAAGCTCGGCGAGCGCGTCCCCGGTGAGCTGCGCGACCAGCTCAAGACCCTGGAGAAGAAGCTTGCCAGCTAGGGACCCTCGTCCTCCCCGGCGGGCTGCGGCTGGTATTCTCCCGTCTCCGATCGAACAAGCCGGCGGGGTGTGACGCGCCATGTACGCAGTGGTGAAGACAGGCGGCAAGCAGTACAAGGTGAGCGAGGGTCAGCGCCTCGACGTCGAGCGCCTCGACGGCCAGGAGGTGTTCTTCGACCCCGTCCTCGTGGTCGACGGGGACACGGTGCTCTCCACCCCCGACCAGCTGGCCGGCGCCCAGGTGCGGGCCCGGGTGGTGGGGGAGTCGAAGGGCCCCAAGATCGACGGCTTCACCTACAAGAACAAGACCAACCAGCGGCGGCGCTGGGGCCACCGGCAGAAGTACTCGACGATCGAGATCCTGGGGATCGCCTCGGGGTCCGGGGTGTCCCCGAGAGCAGAGGGCTAGGGACGACATGTCGAAGAAGAAGGGTTCCGGTACCTCCCGC
The DNA here is from genome assembly GCA_050741935.1 of Acidimicrobiia bacterium. Taxonomy (GTDB): domain Bacteria; phylum Actinomycetota; class Acidimicrobiia; order IMCC26256; family BP-133; genus CAWBJP01. The sequence goes on from JBOGFE010000426.1 coordinate 2,341, forward strand.
AACGGGCGTGACTCGGCCGCCCAGCGTCTCGGGGTGAAGGTCTTCGACGGCACGGCCGTCACCGCCGGGTCGATCATCGTGCGCCAGCGGGGCACCAGGATCCACCCGGGCCACAACGTGGGTCGGGGCGGCGACGACACCCTCTTCGCCACCGCGCCGGGCAAGGTCAAGTTCGGCAACCGCCGCGGCCGCAAGCTCGTCGACATCATCCCCGCCGCTTCCGAGTAGGCGACCGGCCCCTGCCGGGGCGGCTCTCCCTCCTCGTATCCTTCACCTCGATGTCAGAGTTCACCGACGAGGTGATGGTCAACCTTCGGGGCGGCGACGGCGGTGCCGGTGCCGTGTCCTTCCGGCGCGAGGCCCATGTCGACAAGGGCGGGCCCGACGGCGGCGACGGAGGCAAGGGCGGCGACGTGTGGCTGCGGGCCGACCGCAACCTGGCCTCGCTCATCGCCTTCCGCGACTACCCCCACCGCCGGGCCGCCTCCGGGGTGCACGGCTCGGGGAAGCGCAAGCACGGCGCCCGGGGCGAGGACCTGATGGTGATCGTCCCCGAGGGCACGGTGGTCCGGGACCGCGACGGCGAGGTCCTGGCCGACCTGGTGGCCGCCGGCGACTCGTATCTGGCCGCCCGGGGCGGGCGGGGCGGGCGGGGCAACGCCCGCTTCCTGTCCAACGCCAGGCGGGCCCCGAGCTTCGCCGAGCAGGGCGAGTACGGGGAGGAGCGCTGGCTGCGCCTCGAGCTCAAGCTGCTGGCCGACGTGGCCCTGGTCGGGTTCCCCAACGCCGGGAAGTCCACCCTCATCTCCGTCATCAGCGCGGCCAAGCCCAAGATCGCCGATTACCCGTTCACGACGCTGGTGCCCAACCTCGGTGTCGTGCTCCCTCGCTCGTTTGGAAATCCAGGCGACGCCGAGTTCGTGGTGGCCGACGTCCCCGGCCTCATCGAGGGGGCCTCGGAGGGCAAGGGGCTCGGGCACCGGTTCCTGCGCCACGTCGAGCGGGCCCGGGTGCTGGTCCTGCTCCTCGACCTGGCCAGCGTCGAGGGTCGCAGCCCGGCCGACCAGGAGCGCGTCCTGCTCGACGAGCTGGGTCGCTACCAGCCCGAGCTGCTGGAGCGGCACCGACTGGTGGTGGGCTCGAAGGCGGACGTGGCCACCTGCGACTTCGATGGCATGACGATCTCGGCCGTCGCCAACCAGGGCCTGGCCCCGTTCCTCGGGGCGGTGGCCGGGCTGGTGGCGGAGGCCCGCGCCGGCGAGGGGGACGCGGGGTCGTTCATCGTCCACCGTCCCACCGAGGAGGGCTTCGCCGTCCGCCGGGAGGACGACGGGGCCTGGCGGGTGAGCGGCCGGGTGGCCGAGCGGGTGGTGGCCATGGCCGACCTCACCAACGCCGAAGCCGCCGCCTACGTCGCCGACCGCCTCCGGCGCCTGGGCGTGGAGCGGGCCCTGGCCCGGGCCGGCGCCCAGGAGGGCGACACCGTGCGGATCGGTCCGGTCGAGCTGGAGTACGCCGAAGCCGGGGCCGGCTGGTGAGCAGGGCGGGTTGATGGCCGTCGCCGTGGTCAAGATCGGGACCAGCTCCCTCACCGACGACTCGGGGGAGATCATCGCCGAGCCCCTCCTCAAGCTCTGCGCCGAGGTGGCTGCCGCCCGGGCCGGAGGCCACGAGGTGGTCCTGGTGTCGTCGGGGGCGATCGCCGCCGGGCTGCCCGCCCTCGGGCTGGACCGGCGCCCGACCGACATCGGCACCCTCCAGGCCCTGGCCGCCATCGGCCAGCCCCGGCTCATGGAGCGCCTCAACGCCATCCTCGGCATGCACGGCCTGGTCGGCGCCCAGGTCCTCCTCACGCCCTACGACTTCATCCACCGGACCCAGTACCTCCACGCCCGCCAGACCCTGCGCCGCCTCCTCGACCTGGGGGCGGTGCCCGTGGTCAACGAGAACGACACGGTGGCCGACGACGAGATCCGCTACGGCGACAACGACCGCCTGGCCGCCCTGGTGGCGCACCTGGTCGGCGCCGACCTCCTGCTGCTCCTGACCGACACCTCCGGACTGTTCACCGCCGACCCCCGCATCGACCGGGAGGCGACGCTGATCGAGGAGATCGTCGAGGTCGACGCCGCCCTGGAGTCGGTGGCGGGGGGGACGGGCTCCGAGCGGGGCAGCGGGGGCATGGCCTCCAAGCTGGCGGCGGCCAAGATCGCCGCCTGGTCGGGTGTGCGGGCCGTCATCGCCGGGGCGGGCGTGGAGCGGGTGCTCGAGACCGCCCTGGCCGGCGACGGGGTGGGCACCGTGGTCCATCCCCGGACCAAGCGCCTGTCCTCCCGGAAGCTGTGGATCGCCTTCGCCCAGGGCGCCCACGGCCGGCTCCTGGTCGACGACGGGGCCCGCCGGGCGCTGGTGGAGGCCAACCGCTCCCTGCTGCCCGCCGGGGTCCGGGGGGTGGAGGGCAGGTTCGAGCCCGAGGACGCGGTCGAGGTCATCGGCCCGGACGGACGGCCGTTCGCCAAGGGTCTGGTGCGTTACGGGTCGGCGGCCCTGGCGGCCGTGGCCGGGTCCCGGACGGACTCACTGCCCGAGGGCGCCCCGCATGAGGTCATCCACCGCGACGACCTCGTCGTCCTGCCCTGACCCCTGGGGCCTAGGCCGCCTGCTTGAGGGGGAGGAGCCGGCGGACGGGCCGGACGGCCGCGCTCAGGGCGGCGCCGGGCCGGAACCGGGCCAGGGCGGCGCACAGGGCCATGGTCGCCAGCAGCGGGATGAACCAGAGGACGACGAGCCCGGCGCTGGCCAGCACGGCCATCCAGAGCAGGCCGTGGAGCGCCCCCCCGGCCAGGTGCCATCCGAGTACGGGTACGGTCCCGCCGGCGAAGCCCAGGGCGCCGAGGTAGGCGAAGGCGGCCACCGTGAAGGTACCCAACAGGCTGCCGAGCACGGTGCCCAGGGGATCGGTTGCGTTCTCGTCGGGGTTCGGAATGCTCAACTGGGGTCCTTCCTCTCGCCGTCCGATGGGAGGATGGCAGGCGAGCGCCGGCGACTGAAGCTGCCGGCGGCAGCTTCGTCCGAATCGCGTCCGCCCGACGACAATCTTGGGTGAGTTTGTGGCAATCATTGACATGGTGTTACACACACCCATACCGTCGTCAGAGAAACGTCGCATACTTGGACCGGCCCGGGGGCCGGGACCGGTCGCTACCAATCGCCGCTTTCATCGAAGCAAGGAGCGAAGCATGATCCGTACCATCCGCTCGGTGGCAATGGCCGCCGCCCTGATCATGGCCGGGGTGCTGCTCGCGCCGCTGGCGTCGGGAGACCGGGAGCCCGCGGCCAAGGCCACCTCGCTCACCAGCCTGCAGAAGTACGCCGTCGAGGTCATGGCCGAGGACGGCTCCGCGTACGACCAGATGGCCGTGAACTCCCGAGGGAAGACCGTGCCGGAGAACAAGGACAACCGGACGATCCTCACCTTCCCCATGTACAACCTGGCCACCGGCGAGGAGATCGGGACCATCATCGACGACGTGCAGCCCAACGGGCCGGGCACGTTCGACGTCTTCACCACCTTCATCTGGCCTGATGGCGAGCTGACCAGCCACGCCACGGTGAGCGCCGCTCAGGACCCCCAGAAGCCCGGGTGGATCATCGTCGGGAAGCGCGCCGAAGGAAAGAACACCATCACCAACGCCACGGGCGTGTTCGCGGGCCGTAGCGGCCACGTCGACATCTCCGGGACGAACGATCTCACCAAGTTCCCCGCGGAGCTGTACCAGGACGACTTCTGGGTCATCAAGCTCAACAAGTAACGGGGTCCGGCTTCCGCTCGGGGGCGTTGGGGAGGGCGTCCCCGAGCGGAACTAGACCGTGCGGTCAAGGTTAAACTTCCGGGGTATGAGCGTCGCCGACCTGGGACGGCGGGCCAAGACCGCCTCCCGCCTCCTCGCCACCGCCTCCACGGCCGCCAAGGACGCCGCTCTCCACCAGGCGGCCGACCTGCTCACCCAGCGGGCGGGGGAGGTCCTGGCGGCGAACGCCGCCGATCTGGAGGCGGCCGCCGTCGGGGGCATGGAACCCGGCCCGCTCGACCGCCTGCGGCTCACCGAGGCCCGCATCGCCGGCATGGCGTCGGGCCTGCGCCAGGTGGCGGGGCTGGCCGACCCCGTGGGGGAGGTGCTCGACGGCTGGCGCCGCCCCAACGGGCTCGAGATCCAGCGGGTCCGGGTGCCGCTCGGCGTGGTGGCCATCATCTACGAGAACCGGCCCAACGTGACCTCCGACGCCGCCGGCCTGTGCCTCAAGTCGGGCAACGCCGCCCTGTTGCGGGGCTCGTCCACCGCCCTGCGCTCCAACGTCGCCATCGCCGGCCTGCTGCGGGAAGGGGCGGGCAAGGCAGGCCTGCCCGAGGACGCCGTCCTGCTGGTGGAGGACGTGAGCCACGAGGCGGCCGTCGAGCTCATGCAGCTCACCGGCTACGTCGACTGCCTCATCCCCCGGGGCGGCCCGGCGCTCGTCCGCTCCGTCCTCGACAACGCCAAGGTCCCCTACGTCATCGACGGCGACGGGAACTGCCACGTGTACGTGGACGCCGCCGCCGATCTCGACATGGCCTTCGACATCACCCTCAACGCCAAGACCCAGCGCACCTCGGTGTGCAACGCGGCCGAGTCCCTCATCGTCCACGAGGCGGTGGCGGGCGAGTTCCTCCCCCGGGTGGCTGCGGCCCTGTCCGAGGCCGGGGTCGAGCTGGTCGGCGATGCCGCCGCCCGGCGCCTGGTGCCGGTCATGGGGGCGGCCACCGAGGAGGACTTCGCCCGGGAGTTCCTCGCCCTCAAGATGTCGGTGGCCGTGGTGGGCGACCTGGAGGCCGCCGTCGAGCACGTGAACCGCTTCGGGACGGGGCACACCGAGGCCATCGTCACCGGCGACCTGGCCGCCGCCCGGCGCTTCGTCGACGGCGTCGACGCCGGCACCGTCGTCGTCAACGCCTCCACCCGCTTCACCGACGGGGAGGAGTTCGGCTTCGGGGCGGAGATCGGGATCTCCACCCAGAAGCTCCACGCCCGGGGGCCGATGGCCCTGCGGGAGCTCACCACCTACAAGTACGTCGTGTGGGGCGACGGGCAGATCCGCACCTGACTCTGTTCATGGCTCTTCGCCTGGCGGCTCATCGCTGTGTGGTTGGGGGCCCCAGCCCCAACCACCGGCCAACGGCAGGCGTTGGCACCAGGCGGGACCCTCCGGGGCCCGCACACCGAAAGGCACAACCACATGGCCGAACGCTTCACCTCCGTGGCCTCCGTCGTGGAGGGCCTGCGGGCCCAGGAGTACCTGGCCGACGAGGCCACCGGCGGGGTGGTGTTCCTGGCCGACCGGCTGGAGAAGCCGATCCTGGTCGAGGGCCCGGCCGGGGTGGGCAAGACCGAGCTGGCCAAGGCGCTGGCCTCCCTCACCGGCTCCCGGCTCATCCGGCTCCAGTGCTACGAGGGCCTCGACGAGGCCAAGGCCCTCTACGAGTGGAACTACAAGAAGCAGCTGCTGCGCATCCAGGCCGACCGCATCGGGGACACCCCGGGCCCCGGGCGGGAGCACGAGTCGAGCTGGGAGCAGACCGAGGCCGACATCTTCTCCGAGCCCTTCCTGCTCACCCGGCCCCTGCTCGAGGCGGTGCGGGCCACCGACCCGGTCGTGCTGCTCATCGACGAGGTCGACCGGGTGGAGATCGAGACCGAGGCGCTCCTGCTCGAGGTCCTCTCCGACTTCCAGGTCTCGGTCCCCGAGCTGGGGACCATCACCGGGACCCAGCGGCCCCTGGTCGTGCTCACCTCGAACAACACCCGCGAGCTGTCCGAGGCCCTCAAGCGGCGCTGCCTGTTCCTCCACCTCGACTACCCGTCGCTCGAGCGGGAGCAGGAGATCGTGCGGGTGCGGGTGCCGGGCATCGATGCCACCCTGGCCGACCAGATCGCCTCGGTGGTGCGCTCCATCCGCCAGCTGGACCTGAAGAAGGCGCCGTCGATCTCGGAGACGATCGACTGGGCCCGCACCCTGGTCCACCTCGGGGTCGAGAAGGTGTCGACCGACGTGGTCGGCGGCACGCTCCACGTGCTGCTCAAGTACCAGCGCGACATCGAGAAGGCCCGCAAGGAGCTCAAGGTCGCCGAGGCCTGATGTCGGGACCGGACACCGCCGAGGTCCCGGCCCCGGGACGGATGCTCGATCTCATCTCGGGCTTCGTCCACGAGCTGCGGGCCGCCGGCCTGCCGGTGTCGATGACGGAGAACCTCGACGCCATGCGGGCCCTGGAGCACGTCCCCCTGGGCGACCGGTCCGCCTTCCGGTCCGCCCTGGCCGCCACGCTGGTCAAGCGGGCGGACCACCGCAAGGTCTTCGACGTGCTCTTCGACGTCTACTTCGCCCTCCAGCCCTGGGACCACGACGACACCGACGGCGACGGCACCGGTCCCGACGGGCGGGGGATGCCCACGCCCGGGTCGATGCCCGGCGGGGGAGCGGGCGGCGAAGCCGAGGAGCTCGGAGCCCTGCTGCTGGCCGCCCTCCTCGACCCCGAGATGATGCGCCGCCTGGCCGCCCAGGCCGTCGAGCGGCACGCCGGCATGGAGCCGGGCCGGCCCGTCGGGGGCACCTACTACCTGTACCGCACCCTGCGGGCGCTCGAGCTCGAGGGTCTCGCCGACCGCCTCCTGGAGCGGATGCGCCAGGCCCGGGGCGGCTTCGAGGACGACCTGGCCGAGCGCCTGGCCCGGGAGGAGCTGGAAGCCCGCATCCAGCGCCTGCGGGAGGAGATCGAGGCCGAGATCCGCCGGCGCCTCGTGCTCGACCGGGGGCCCGAGGCCATGGCCCGGTCGCTGCGGGCCAAGTTGCCCGAGGACGTCGACTTCATGCACGCCAACCGGGAGGAGATGGCCGCCCTGCAGCGGGCCATCGACCCCCTGGCCCGGGCCCTGGCCGCCCGGCTGGCCATGCGCCGGCGGCACCGGCGCAAGGGCCACCTGGACTTCCGCTCCACGGTGCGCCACTCCCTGGCCTACGGCGGGGTGCCGGCCGAGCCCCGGTTCCGCAAGCCGCACCCGTCCAAGCCCGAGATCATGGTGGTGGCCGACATGTCGGGCTCGGTGGCCAGCTTCGCCCGCTTCACCCTCCAGCTCGTCCACGCCCTGGCGTCGCAGTTCTCCCGGGTGCGCAGCTTCTGCTTCATCGACGGCCTCGACGAGGTGACCCGCTTCTTCGAGGGCAACGCCGACCTGTCCGACGCCGTGCGCCGCATCAACACCGAGGCCGACGTGGTGTGGGTCGACGGTCACTCGGACTACGGGCACGCCTTCGAGGTGTTCCACGAGCGTTACGCCCGGGAGGTCACGCCCAAGACCTCGGTCATCGTCCTGGGCGACGCCCGCAACAACTACCACGCCACCGGCGAGTGGGTGCTGGCCGACCTGCAGCGCAAGGGCCGGCACCTCTACTGGCTCGACCCCGAGCCCCGCGCCTACTGGGACACGGGCGACTCGGTGATCTCCAGCTACGCCCGCCACTGCGACGGGGTCTACGAGTGCCGCAACCTCCGCCAGCTGGAGCGGTTCGTGGAAGCGGTCATCGACCGGTGACTTCGGGGACACCCCGGACCCCGGGGACTTCGGGGACACCCCGGACCCCGGGGACTTCGGGGACACCCCGGACCCCGGTGACTTCGGGGACACCCCGGACCCCGGTGACTTCGGGGACACCCCGGACCCCGGGGACTTCGGGGACCGAGGGCAGCGATCCGGCCTGCTGGGCCCATCTGCTCTGCCCCGAGTGCGGGGCGGTGGTCGAGGACGGCCACCGGGAGACCTGTTGGCGCTGCGGCGTCGCGCTGGATCCCGAGCATCTAGCCCCGGGCGCCCCGGTAGGCCCGGCCGACGAAGCTGCCGGCGAGCCCGAGGAGGGCTGAGAAGCCCACCGCCACCAGCCCGGCCACCACCGCCACCAGGGCGAGGCCGACCGACTCGCCGATCCCGATCACGATGGCCGCCAGCACCTGGGGGACCATGACCAGGGCGCCGGCGGGCACGGCCTGCGCCGGGAAGGTCACGCCGAGCAGGAAGGCGGCCAGGAGGCTGGCCAGGGCGACGGGGGCGTCGGCGACGCCGCTCAGGACCATCAGCAGCAGGCCCAGAGCGATCGCAATGAAGAGCGACCGGTGCATCGGCGCGACTGTACCGGCCCTTCAGGCGCGCCGATTTCGGGCGGCCCCGGGACTGTGCTTCCGCAGGGACCTCCACGGTCCTCCTGGAAGCACAGAAGGGTGGCGGTCGAATTTCGGGCGCGCCCCGGCCCACTGGTCGGTACCGTCATGGCATGTCCCTTGACCGGGTGGCACGCGTCGACCGCCACCTCGCCGTCGTCCTCACCGGCGCCGGCGAGGTCGTGGCCCGCGTCCCCAAGGGTCTCCACGTCGTGACCGGCGACCTCGTGACCGTCGCTCCCGAGGACGAGGGCTGGGTGGTCTCCGAGGTCGCCCCCCGGGCGTCGGCCATCACCCGGGCGGACCCCGACGGCGCCCGGGCACCCCAGGTGCTGGCGGCCAACGTCGACCTGGTCTTCGTGGTCTGCGGGCTCGACCGGCCCCTGCGGCCCGGACGAATCGAACGGAGCGTGGTCCTGGCCTGGGAGAGCGGGGCCGAACCGGTGCTCGTCCTGACCAAGGCCGACCTGGCCCCCGACCCGGCCACGGCCGCCGACGAGGCCGCCGCGGCCTGCCCGGGAGCGCCGGTCCACCTCACCTCGGCCCACACCGGCCTCGGGTTGGACGAGCTCCTGGCCCGCCTCGAGGGCGGGCGCACCGCCGCCCTGATGGGCGAATCCGGCGCCGGCAAGTCCTCGCTGGTGAACGCCCTGACGGGCGAGGAGATCCTCCCGACGGGTGCCGTCCGGACGGGCGACGCCAAGGGCCGGCACACCACCACCACCCGGCACCTGGTCGTCCTCCCCGGTGGCGGCGCGATCATCGACACTCCCGGGCTGCGCCAGCTGGGCCTGTGGTCGGGTGAGGAGGGCCTCGCCGCCGCCTTCGCCGACGTCGAGTCCCTGGCTGCCGGCTGCCGGTTCCGGGACTGCGCCCACGAGGGTGAGCCGGGCTGTGCCGTGGCCGAGGCGGTGGAGAACGGGAACCTCCCGGCCCGCCGCCTGGCCGGCTACGTCAAGCTGCGCCGGGAGCTCGACCACCTGGAGGGCGTCAAGGCGGAGCACGAGCGGCGGGCCGACGGCAAGCGGGGGTCGAAGATGGCCCGGGAGGCACTCCGGGCCAAGGGCCGGCGCGACTGAGCCTGGTCGCTCAGGCTTCCAGGAGGTCCCAGAGCCGGTCGGCGATGCGGGCCAGGGCAATGAGCTGGCCCCGCTCCCGCAGGCGGAAGGGGTAGCCGGAACGGCTGACCATCAGGGTTGCCCCGTGCCGGTCGAGGGGCGCCGCAGCCAGGTCCTCGGGTCCGGCCTCGCCGCTGGCCACCAGGGGAGAGGCGGCCAGGCCCACGGCCAGGGCGGTGAGCATGGCGGCGTCCGGGGCGGCGCCGCCGGCGGTGGCCAGCACCGTGGCCGGGGCGCTCTCGCCCGCGCCGACGATCAGGGCCGTCCAGTCGGCCAGGAACTCCGCGCACACCTGGGCCGACAGGGCCCGCTGCAGCTCGCCCGGGCTGGCCGCCTGGCAGAGCTTGGTCGCCGACTCCAGGGCGTCGAGACGGGGGTCGGGGAAGTGGCCGACGACCCGGACCTCCTCGATGGAGGCCCCGTCGACCTCCTCGATCTCCCGCACCAGCATGGGCACGAGGTCGGCGTCGGCCAGGTTGACGGCGAACTCGTCGATGGCCACCCCGCCGTCGCACTCGAGGACGTCGACGCCGACGATGTCGCCCCGCACGGCACCGATCCGGGATGCCACCTGGCCCAGGGCACCGGGACGGTCGGGCAGCCACACCCGCACGAGCACATGCGCCCGGGGACCGTTCATTGAGCGGAGGCTAGTAGGTCGGCCTCCGTACACTCGCTTGGATGCGGGAGCGGATCGGGATCTTCGGAGGCACCTTCGATCCGATCCACGTGGCCCATGTGGTGGCCGCGGTGGAGGTCCGGAGGGCGCTCGGGCTCGACCGGATGCTCCTCGTACCGGCCGGTGACCCCTGGCAGAAGCGGGGTTCGGTGGCGGCGCCCGCCGCCGACCGCCTGGCCATGGTGGCCGCCGCCATCGAGGGGATCGAGGGCCTCGAGGTGTGCGAGATCGAGGTGGCGCGCTCCGGCCCGTCCTACACCGCCGACACGCTGCAGGCCCTCTCCGGTCCCGAGCGGGAGCTGTTCCTGGTCGTGGGGGCGGACGTGGCCGCCACGCTGGCCACCTGGACGGGGGTGGAACGGATCCCCGGTCTCGCCACCCTGGTGGTGGTCGATCGGGCCGGCGCCCCCGCCGGCGACGGGTTCTCGGGGCCGTGGAGGGTGGAACACGTCGCCATCCCGCATCTGGACGTGTCCTCCACCGACCTGCGGGCCAGGGCCGCCCGGGGCTGGCCTCTCGACGGCCTGGTGCCGCCCGGGGCCGTCAGCGTGATCCGGGAGCGGAACCTCTACAATCGAGGGCAATGACGGCAGTTGAGCGGGGATGACGGCGGCGCTGGGCACGACACCCGCCTCCCCTGCAGCCCGCCGGTTGGTGGCCACCGGGCCCCGCAGTGAACCCAAGGAGGAGTACCACGAACGCACGCGCCCGTAGCATCGCCGCCGCCCGGGCGGCGGCGACGAAGAACGCAGCTGACACCGTCGTCCTCGACGTGGGGGACATCATCGGGATCACCGATGCCTTCGTCATCACCAGCGGCAACAACGTCCGCCAGGTGAAGACCATCGCCGAGGAGGTCGAGCGCCAGCTGAAGGACCAGGGGGAGGGCAAGCCCCTCCAGATCGAGGGCCTCTCCGACGCCAGCTGGGTGCTCCTCGACTACGGCGACTTCGTGGTCCACGTCTTCAACACCGAGACCCGGGGCTACTACGACCTCGAGCGTCTCTGGGCCGACGCGCCCCGCATCGGCTGGGACGAGGCCACCGCCGCCGTCTCCTGAGAGGCGGCGGCGGTGACAGCCGGTTTCAGAGCTTCGAGCTCACGAGGCGACGGGCTGGTCGCCGGAGCAGACGAACTGCCAGTGGGTGATCTGGCCGTTGCCGTCGACGTCGTAGTAGGCCTGCTGCTCGAAGACCATGGGGCCCTCGGGGGCGATCCAGCGCACCCGGTAGCCCACGTGCTGGCGAGCCAGCACCTGGTTCGTCTCCAGGCTCTCGAGCGCCTCGGCGGTGCCGTACCACTCCTTCATCAGGCTCATGACGGCTTCGGTGCCCTTCAGCTCGACGAAGCCCATGCTCGGGGTGTGGCCCTTGAACTCGATGTCGGGGGCGAGCGTCGCCTGGGCGGCGTCGAAGTCCCGGTCGGCCAGGGCGTGGATGAACTCGGCGCCGGCGGCGAGTGGTTTGCGGCCCTCGGCCGCGTCGTCGACCTTCCCGTCGTCGGAGGCCAGGGCGGCGAACCCTCCCCCAACGAGACCGAACGTGACCAGCGTGACCGTCACCAGCAGCGAACGTCGGATGCTCATGGTTCTGATCCCTCCCTCCCCGCCGGTCGATCCGGCTCTGGGGGGAACGATACGTAAGGTCCTGGTTCCGGAGAACCAGGACCGCCCTACTTCCCTGTCGGGCTTCCGCAGGGGCAGGGGTGAGGCTGGCCTCAGGGTGGCCGGCGGGCGGGCCTCGTAGACGGCACCTGCCGGCGACGAGCATCATTCGAGTCATGAGCGCGACGGGAATGGCGGTGAGCGCGGCGCAGCCCGTCAGTCGGCGCGTCTCGGCTCCGGCGCTCGTCCGCCTGTTGCTCTTCGGTGTCGTCCTCTTCGCCGTGGCCGGGGCGGCTCTCATCGTGGTGGCCGACGCCGCCCTGGGCTGGACCGGCTTCGAGTCCGCCGACGTCGTCGTGTTCCTTCTCACCTTCCCGGCCCTGCCGGTGATGGGGGCGCTGCTGGCCACCCGCCGCCCCGCCAATCCCATCGGCTGGCTCTTCCTCGCCGCCGCCCTCGGGCTGGCCATCTCCGCCTTTGCCCACGGCTACGGCGACTACGCCATCGACGCCCGGCCCGGCGCCCTTCCCGGTTCCGGCCTCGTCACTTCTTTCGGCTGGACGGGCTGGGTCGCCTTCGCCCTCCTGGCCGTGTTCGTTCCCCTGCTGTTCCCGACCGGGCACCTGCCCTCGGCCCGGTGGCGGCCGGTGGCGGTGGTGGGCGGGGTGGCGGTGGCGGCGGAGACGTTGGCGCTCGCCCTGCGTCCCGGTCCCCTGGAGGACTTCCACACCGAGAACCCGCTCGGCAGCACCATGCTCGCCGGGTTGCTCGACGGCGTCGAGGTGCTGTCCCGGCCGGCCGTGCTGATCGTCCTCGTCGCCGGTCTGGTCTCGCTCGTGGTCCGCTACCGGCACGGGGACCCGACTCTCCGGCGGCAGATCAAATGGCTGGGCTACGCCACCGGTGTGCTGGTGGCGGTCGACGTGATCGGCAACCTGATGCTCGGTGGCGGCCTCGACAACCATCCCGCCATCTGCACCTGGGGCACGTCGGCCACCAAGCCGGTCTACGGCATGGTGGTCCCCGCCCTCCTCTACGCCGGTCTGCCCGTGGCCGTGGCGGTGGCTGTCCTCCGCCACCACCTCTTCGACATCGACCGTCTGATCCGCCGGTCGGCGGTCTACGCCACGCTGTGGGCGGCCATCGCCGTGCTCTACTTCGGTGTGGCCCTGGCTCTGGGCGTGGCCGTGACCGGGCGCCTCCCGGTGGCCGCCGGCGTGCTCGTCACCATGGCCGTGTCCGTCGCCTTCCAGCCCGCCCGCCGCTCGCTCGAACGGCTGGCCGACCGCTGGGTCTTCGGCCGCCGTCCCAGCGGCTACGAGCTCGCCTCCGGATTCGGGACCACCACGGAGACCACGGGGGGGCTCGAGGACCTGGCCGCCTCGCTGGCGGAGATCGTCCGTCGGGGACTGGTGCTGGCCTGGGCCCGGGTGATCTTCGAACCGGCCGGTGGCGCCGGGCCGGTCAGGGCCGCGGCGCCGCCCGGCGACGGGGTGGGTGCCGAGCTCCCGCAGCTCATGGTGCCGGTCACCCATGGCGGGGCGACGGTGGGGCGGATCGAGTGCGGGCCGGCGCTCGACTCCCGGCGCTCCTCCGAGCGCCGCGAGCTGCTCGAGCTGCTGGCCCACGAGGCCGGTCTGGCGGTGCACAACCTGGCCCTCGCCCGCGCCCTCGCCGAGCACGTGCAGACCGTCGACGCCCAGGCGGCGGAGCTGGCCGCCTCCCGGGCCCGCATCGTCCTCGCCCAGGATGCCGAGCGGCGCCGGGTGGAGCGGAACATCCACGACGGCGCCCAGCAGGAGCTGGTGGCCATGATCGCCAAGCTGCGGTTCGCCCGGGAGCTCGTCGGCCGGGACCCCCAGGATGCGGTCGCCACCCTCGAGGAGCTGCAGGGCGACGCCCAGGCCGCGCTCCGGGGGATCCGCGAGCTGGCCCAGGGGATCCACCCCTCGGTGCTGGCCGACCAGGGTCTGGTGGCGGCGGTCGAGGACCGCAGCGCCCGCCTGCCCCTCCAGGTCGTGGTGGTGGCCGACGAGGCGACCCGGGGGCGGCGCTTCCCCGACCCGGTCGAGGTCGCCGCCTTCTTCGTCGTCTCCGAGGCGCTGGCCAACGTCCTCAAGCACTCGGGTGCCGCCCGGGCGACGGTGACATTCCGCCGGGAGGGCGGGAGCCTCCTCGTCGAGGTGAGCGACGACGGCTCCGGCTTTGACGCGGCCGCCCCGCAGGGGAGCGGCCTGACCCATCTGGCCGACCGGGTGGGGGCCATCGGCGGCCGCCTCCAGGTCCGGTCGGCGCCGGGGTCGGGGTCGACCGTGGCCGCCGTCCTCCCCATCCCCGGGCCGCCGTGACCATGGTCGAGGCTCCGCTGCGGGTGGTCATCGCCGAGGACAACACCCTCGTGCGGGAAGGCACCGCCCGGCTGCTGGAGATGACCGGCGAGGTCGAGGTCGTGGCCGCCGTCGGGTCCGCCCCCGAGCTCATCGAGGCGGTGGAGCGTCACGCCCCCGACGCCGTGATCACCGACATCCGCATGCCCCCGGGCCATGGCACCGAAGGCATCGACGCCGCCCACCAGCTGCGGGCCGCCCATCCCGCCCTCGGGGTCGTCGTCCTCTCCCAGTACGCCGACCCGTCCTACGCCACCCGGCTGCTCCAGGACGGCGCCGCCGGTCTCGCCTACCTGCTGAAGGACCGGATCGGCGACTACGAGGGGCTCCTGCGGGCGCTGCGGGAGGTCGTCGCCGGCCGGTCGGTGATCGACCCCGACGTGGTCGAGTCTCTGGTGGGAATGAACCGGCGGGCGGCGGCCTCGCCCATCGGGCGCCTCACCCCCCGCGAGCTCGAGGTCCTCTCCGCCATGGCCGAGGGCAAGACCAACGCCGCCATCGCCGGGTCGCTGCACCTGTCCGACTCGGCGGTGGAGAAGTACATCAACGCCATGTTCGCCAAGCTGGACCTGCCGCCGGAAGCGGCCGTCCACCGCCGGGTCATGGCCGTGCTCACGTACCTGCGGGACGCCGACCACCACCGGGAGGCGAGCGGCCCGCGGTAGTCGCCTACCCGTTCAGCGCGGGCGCCGCCGCGCTGAGGGGGACGACCTGCTCCAGGGGCACGTACTCGAAGTTCTGGTTTCCGGCGGCGGGATCGGTGTTGGAGTTGTCCTGGCAGACGAAGAGCCCGTGGGGGAAGGCGGGGCCGAGATCGACGGCGACGGCGTCGATCCCGTCGGTGCGTTCGCAGCCGTCGGCTTGGGGACCGTCCGCCACCTGCACCTTGCGGAGGAACTCGTAGGGCGCCTGGCGCCGGTAGACGTTGAAGGTGAAGTCGCCCTGGGAGGAGGCGATGAGAAATCCGGTGCCCGCCGGGTCGTCGACGAGGGCGAGTGCCACCCCCCGTCACACCTGCAACTTTGAGAAAGGGTAAGACGGCAGAGCGGACGCCGGGTGGACGCCCGTCGTTCAGGCCCGACCCGGGTGCGAGAGGGCCAGCCCAGTCACGAGCGTGGCCGCGCCGCCGAGGGCGGGGAGCAGGTGCCCGAAGTCGGTGTAGCCCACCACCTGGTGGATTCCGAGGGCGGCGGTGAGGGAGAGGCCTCCGGCCAGCGCCACGGCCTGGTGCTGGTGGCGTGACGGCCGGGCGCCCCACAGGCACAGCAGGGTGGTGAGGCCGAGGGTCAGCACGCCGCCTCCGAAGCCGGCCCGGTCGTGGGCGATGAGGGGGACCAGCCGGGGATTGATGGCCCGGAGCTGCTGGGCGGAGAGCCCCATGAACTCGAGGTCCTCGGGGACGAACGTGTCGGTGACCCCGACCCACAGGATGGTGAGCCCGCCGACGGCGGTGGCGCCGGCGCCGAGGAGGAGGATGAGCCGTCCGAGGCTGAAGCGGCTGGGCGGTCGGAGCCATGCCGGGAGGCGGAGGAGGGAGCGGGGGTCCGTCGGCCGGGTGAGCAGGGACCGGGTCCGGACCATCCCGGTCACCAAGATCGGCAGCATGGCCAGGGTGCCCACCCCGTGCCAGGTGTCGAGGTAGCCGTAGCCCAGGTAGGCGAGAAAGCTGGCGAAGCCGACCGTCGCGCTGACGAGCCACGTCCACCACGCCCACGGCTCACCCTGGGCCAGGGGGAACACCGTCAGCCACACGTAGAGGACACCGATCCCGAGCAGCGCACCGCCGAAGGCGGCCCGGTCGTGGATCATGAAGTCGACGATCCGGCAGGAGGCGACCTGGCACAGGTCGGCGGCACTCATTCCGAGGTAGTGGATGTCGTGGGGCAGGAACTCGCCGGTGGCGGCGAGGAACGTCGAGAAGGCGCCGGCGAAGAGCAGGCAGCCGGCGGTGACCAGGAGCAGCGGCCGGCCGTCGCCGAGCACCGGCCCGAAGAAGCCGGCCTGGTCGCCCTCGGTCGGTTGCACCCGGTGAGGATGACACGCCTCAGGGATCATTCAGGGCCATCCCCGATACCGGCGGCGTCCAGGGAGCCTCACAGTGGGCTCATGGATCGCAGATGGGTAAAACGGGTCGTGGTCGGCCTCCTTGCCGTCGGAGGCCTGTTGGGCCTGGGCGCCGCCGAACTGCAGCAGAATCGACGGCACTGTCGGGACTGGACGCCTTACAAGGGCGTCGAGCCCGAGTATTTCGAGCGCGCCGTCGCGCTGTGCCAGGAGGAACGGGAAGCGCACCGGGAGGGCCCGTGGGGACTGTTCGGAACGACGCTGGAAGGACGGGCCGCCGGGCGCTGCGGCAGCCTCTGGGCGGCTGTCGAGGTCCCACCCTCAGCTGACTACCCGGTCCTGACCCCGTGGGTGCTGGAGCGCTATGGCATCACGGGACCGCTTATGGCCACCGCGGCCGGCAGGGAGCGTTTCATGGGTGCCTGCATCCCGGCCCGCATGGCCGAGCTCCGGGCGCGAGGGAACTCCGACTGAGAACGGGTTCCTTGGTCAGCGGGAGCTCAGTGGAAACTCGCTGGCCATGGTCGATCGGGCCTGAACATACTGAGGCCGCCGGACGGACCAGCCTGAGGAGGCCGAGTGAACGGCGGTACCTCGTCCCGGTCGGACCGGCTGGCCAAAGTGGTGGGGGCCGGCTGCCTTTTCGCAATCGCGGCCTGGATGACCGTCCAGCATCCCCCGGAGGGCGCCCTGTTCTTCCTCATGCCGGTCGTCGGCTACTGGCGGGAACTCCGGGCCATGATCAGGCGTGCCCGCCACTAGCGGTTTCCGAGACGGATTCTCTCGACAGCCGAGAGAAGCGTCTCCAGAACGAGGGAACGGCGCCGGTCGGTGTCCCTGAGGTCGATCAGGGTGGCCCAGGCGGGGCAGCTTCGATGGCGGTGGATGCCGGCCGGCCGCCGGTGCTCCACAGCCAGGCGTCGCTGAGCAGGCGGCTGTTGCCACCGCCACTCCAGTCGACCCCGCCGTAGACGAACAGGTCGGAGCCGGCGGCGACGACCGTCCGGCCGTCGACGGAGTCCGGCTCGTCCAGCGCCGGGACGGCGACCCACTCGCCGGCGACGGTGTCAAGGATGTGGCCCCGGTAGCCGGTGTACCGGGCACCGTGGGCGCCCCGGACGCCGGCGGCGCCGGGGTACTCGTCGTCCGTCTGGTCGGGCAGCGGTGACCAGGCCCGGGCGGCGAGGTCGAGGATCCCGCCGAAGGGGTAGTCGCGGCCCCAGTTGTTGACCTCGCCCCCGTCGGCGGTGCCGAGCGTCGGGTTGATGATGCGCCCGCCGTCGGCGAACCAGGGACCCCCGGAGATGACGTCCCCGTCCGGCAGGCGCTCCCAGGTGTCGGTGGCCAGGTCGAGGACGGCGGCGCGGGTGAGAGTGGGACGCTCCGAGCCGGGGTTGGGCACCACCTCGCGGTCGAGGAGGACGAGCCGGTCCCCGGCCCACACCAGCTCCCGGTCGAACCCGTCCGAGAGCGGGTCGTCGGGCAGCTGCGCCCAGGTGCCGGTGGCCGGTTCGAAGATCCAGTCCGGGCGCTCACCCTGCTCGTCCGAGCCCGGCCAGGCCACGAGCCGGGCGTCGGCGGCGGCGATCCGGAACCAGCCGGCGTCCGTCGCCGGCGCCGTGAGCCACGGCAGCTCGGTCCATGTGTCCTTTTCCGGGTCGTAGGCGAGGAAGGCCGGGCGGGTCCCGGGCCGGCCGGTTCCCGGAAGCCAGAAGTAGACCGTGTCGCCCACCACGGCCGTCTCCGCCCAGGCGAAGGGCACCGGCGCGTCGGCGATGCTGCGCCAGGTCTTCGTCCGCGGGTCGTAGGCGGCCCCGTCGGCCAGGGGTGGGAACCCCGGTGCCTCGCACGACGCGTTCGGCGGGCAGGACCACTCGTCACCCCCGACCACCAGCACCTCGTCGCCCGTCCACGCACCCACCGCGCCGTTGCGGGGGCTGAGGGGCGGATCGGGCAGGCGCTCCCAGTCGTCGGCGGCGGCGGTGGACGCCGGTTCGGTGGAGACCGGATCGCCGCAGGCGGCGGCCAGGGCGGCGAGGACGAGAGCGGTCAGGAGGCGTCGCATGCCATCTGGGACGTGTGCAGGCCCGGTCCGGTTCCCGCCCCCGGCGCCATTCCTGGCACTCCGATTGGCCCTTATCGCGCAAACGGCATTCCAGGTTCGGCAGGTGGCGCGAGCGGGCCGGTCAGCGGGTCCAGATGGCGGCGTTGGACAGGACGGCCTCGCCACGCTCCCTGGTGGTGGCGGTGAGCACGATCCGGTCGTCCTCCCGCCACATCGAGGTCACGATCGTCTCGCCCGGGAACACGACCCCGGTGAAGCGGACCTGGTAGCGGGCGACCCGGCTGACGTCCCCGTCGAGCAGGTGGTCGACCACCGCTTTGCAGGCGATGCCGTAGGTGCACAGCCCGTGGAGGATGGGGACCTCGAAGCCGCCCAGCCGGGAGAAGTTGGGATCGGCGTGCAGCGGGTTCTTGTCGCCCGAGAGCCGGTAGAGCAGCGCCTGCTGGGGCATGGTGGGCGACTCGACCACGGCGTCGGCGGGACGTTCGGGAGCGGCGTTCCCCGGCTTGGGTGGTGCCTCGCCGCCGAAGCCGCCCTCGCCCCGGGCGAAGATGACGTAGCGGTTGGTGAAGAAGGGCTCCCCGCCGGGCGGCCCGGACTCGATCTCCACGGTGAAGATGGCCGCCTTGCCCCGGTCGTAGAGGGACGAGATCCGCCCCCGGTTCTCGACCGTGGCCGAGGTGGGCAGCGGCCGGTGGATCTCGAGGTCCTGCTGGCCGTGGAGGACCATGGCCGGGTTGACGGCCAGCCCGGGGACGGCGCCCAGGACGGCTGACATGAGGGCGGGGAAGGCGGGGACGACGCCGAAGCTCGGCAGCACCACCAGGTTCTGCTCGTACGTGTAGGCCAACTCGGCCGCCTCGGTGGGCTTCTCCAGGCCGGCGCCCACGCCGAGGTGGTAGAGGATGACGGTGTCGGGGTCCCAGCTGGAGGTGAAGGGGGGGAGCGTCGCTCCCAGGGCCTGGCTCGGATCGACGGGCATGGGCCGAAGCCTTGCCGGGTGAGCGGCGGTACGCCAACCGCGGCCGGGGTCAGATGCCCGGGGCTTTGCTGAAACAAGAAAGTCCATCTGGCGAGGGACTTTGTCGTGGAGCCAGGGGGATTTGAACCCCCGACCTCTTGCATGCCATGCACGATCGGAGTGTCCGGGACTGTCGCCGCGTCCGCCTGGTCGGCTGGTGTGTCGCTGCGTCATCGCCGTGAAGGTGCTGGTCGCAAGGGGTTTCGCGTCCGGCTGGTGCGCCGCGGTGCCGCCCCGTGCCGGCTGGTCGGAACACGGGCGGTTTGGGCCCGGGGCGGCCTGCTGGCTACGTCTCTGGCTACGTTTCCACGCCTCCTCGCCTCTTGCGCTGCCGCAAGAGGTCCTCATCGACCCTGCCACCGCCACCAGGGCCCGGTCCGGGGTGATGTGGGTCTTGTAGAGCGGGCCGCACGGCGTACCGGCCAATCGGACCGCTATGGCTTGCAGGTGGACATCGGCCTTGCTGGCGCGGTGATACTCGCCGAAGGGAAGCGAACTCGTTCATGACGCCGACGACGCTCCGGTTCCTTGTCTTGTCCAGGACGTGGTCCGTCATCCCCTGGAGCTCCTGTTCGAGGAACGATTGGTCGCAGCCTGTCAACGGTCATTGGTTCCTCCCCGCTGGCGGTCATGAGATCTCCCCGGCCGTGGCCATGGGTTCTCCCCAGTGGCGGCCACGAGAATTCCCCGGCCACGGCCAGGTGATCTCTCCGGGGGGGTTAGTCGAGGGGCGTCACCCCCTTGCCGCTGGTGGCTTGGGCGAGGCGAATGCTGTCGCCCTGGGTGGCGC
>JBOGFE010000427.1:0-3090 GCA_050741935.1 Acidimicrobiia bacterium
TCACTGTACGGGCCGGGTGCGGAGATTACGAAGGGCCGGCGGTGGCCGCGATGTTCCTCAGCGCGCTGAGCCGGCCGGGGGACCCGGCCGGCTCAGCAACAACACCTCACGACCTCCGTACAGAAGAGTCGGCGGTGCTATGAACGCATGGGCTTGCCAACCGGGTAGCCCGGGCCACCCAGCGACTGGTCGGCGACACTCAACCAGATGTAGGCGCCGATCGCCGCGAAGGTGAGCACGATGTAGCCACCGAGCTTGGTCAGCCCGGCGGAGCCACCGTTGTTGGCAAACAGCAGCACGATCAGCGCCAGGTCAACCAGCGCGATGTCGAGCGTGTACAGCGACGGCAGGCGGACCGACGAGAGCGTGAGCAGGCCGATGCCGACCGCCCATGCAATCAGGAACGCCACCACGGTCTGCTTGATCGCTTCGGGCGCGATCGCGAACCAACCGTGGGTCAGGCCTAGCACGAGCATCGTGTAGCTGACCCAGAACGTGCAGAAGATCCCGAACGCGCCAGCCACGTACGACTGCCCGAGGTAGGCGGCCCAAATGGTCGAGATCAACAGGGCCAACGCAGTACAGCCGAAGATGATCGACAGCGGGGCTCCCAACGTCCCCGCCGGCACATATCCGATGAGCTGCAGCCCGAGGCACGTCGATCCAACTACGAACGCAAGCCATCCGAAGACCTGGGGATCTCCTGAGGCGCGAGCAGCAACCGGTACCTCTCGGATTACCTCAACGGCATTCTCCGAGGCCACTCCGGATTCCACAGACACTGTGTCCTCCCTCCTTGAACGACTCCGCCCACGGCGGAAACACCCTCCCCCTGGAGCGTCAGCCCCAGACAACAACATCCCCGACCCGGAGGAAAGGATGAAATGACGTCTTTTTTCGCGAATATGGCCAGTACAGATTCCGCCCATTCCAGGTCGTACCAAATTGTGTGGCACGGAACCTGCAACGCCCGTGAGATACATCTTGGCCGAAGAACGCCGAGCGAGGCTGGCAATCCGTCACCACCTGGCACCCGGTGCCCGCGGCACCGACGTCACCGAGGTGGCCCGTGACCTCGTCGGCCTGCACGCCTCCGACCCGGCCACCGTGTACCTGGCCGCCTGCGCCCGCCTGGCGGACGGCCGGCCCGAGGCGGTCGAACGGGCGCTGTACGAGGACCGGTCGATGGTCCGGATGCTGGGGATGCGCCGGACGATGTTCGTCGAGCCCCTCGATCTCGTTCCCGTGGTGCAGGCGGCCTGCTCGAGGGCCATCGCCGTCAACGAGCGGCGCCGCACCATCCAGCTCCTGACCGAGGGCCGGGTCGACGAGAACCCGGCCCGCTGGCTGGCGGCGGCCGAGGCGAAGACGCTGGAGGCCCTGGACCGCCGGGGACCGTCGACCGCCTCGGAGCTCGCCGCCGAGGTCCCCGAACTGGCGGTCCGGATCGCCTACGGCGAGGGGCGCAAGTGGGCCGGCGTGCTCGGCGTCTCCACCCGGGTGCTGCTGGGCCTGGCCGTCGACGGCCGGATCGTCCGGGGCCGGCCCCGGGGCACGTGGCTCTCCAACCAGCACCGCTGGGTGCCGGTCGGGTCGTGGCTCGGTGGGGACATCCGCGAGCTTCCGACCGATGCCGCCCGCGTCCAGCTGGCCCGGGCGTGGCTGTCCGCCTTCGGCCCGGCCACGGCGGCCGACCTCAAGTGGTGGACGGGCTGGACCATGGGGGCCGTCCGCCAGGCCCTGGCCGGCCTGGCCACCGCGGAGGTGGAGATCGAAGGGTCCCCCGGACCCGGCCTGGTCCTGGCCGACGACCTCGACCCGGTCCCCTCCCCCGACCCCTGGGTGGCCCTGCTCCCCGCCCTCGATCCGACGGTCATGGGCTGGACCCACCGGGACTGGTACCTGGGGGAGCATCGACCGGCCCTCTTCGACACCAGCGGCAACGCCGGCCCGACCGTCTGGTGCGACGGCCGGATCGTGGGGGGCTGGGCCGTGCGGACGGGCGGCGAGGTGGCCGTCCACCTCCTCGAGCCGGTGGGCCGGGAGGCGGTCGCGGCCATCGAGGCGGCCGCCGATCGCCTCGGCCGGTGGTTCGGGTCCGTGCGGGTCATCCCCAAGTTCCGCACCCCCCTCGAACGGCGGCTGTCCGGCTGAGCGGCGTCGGTCGCAGGTGCCGTCGGGGCCGGGCGCGGACCGTAGTCTGGCGCCCGTGGAGCACCACCTGGCCCAGTTCAACATCGCCCGCCTGCACCAGCCGCTGGACCACCCCGACACGGCCTCCTTCGTGGCCGCCCTCGACGAGGTGAACGAGCTGGCCGAGGCCTCGCCCGGCTTCGTCTGGCGGCTCCAGGACGAGGACGGCCGCTCGTCGAGCTACGTCCCCGCCTACGAGGACCCGCTGCTCGTGGTCAACCTCTCGGTGTGGACCGACGCCGAGTCGCTGCGCCGGTTCACCTACCACAGCGGGCACACCCCCTTCTTCCGGCGCCGGCGGGAGTGGTTCGAGGCCCACGCCGAGCCCTACCTCGTGTGCTGGTGGCTGCCCGCCGGGGAGCAGCCCACCGTCGAGGACGCCGTCCACCGGCTCGAGATCCTGCGAACCAAAGGGCCGGGGCCCGATGCCTTCACCCTCGCCGCTCCCTTCCCTCCACGTCGACGCGCTTAACTGCGCCCGTGGACGACGACGCCACCTCCCCCCGGGAGAAGCCGACGCTCCAGACGGTCAGGGTCCCCGAGCCCTTCGCCCCCATCTTCGAACGGGCCCAGGAGTACGTCAGCCATACTTCGACGAGCGACGCTTCGACCCCACCCAGGGCACCATCGAGATCTTCGGGCAGCGCTACATGTACGTCGAACGTTCGCCCTCGGCGACGGGACCCCTGAGCCCGACGAGTGCTTCGTGGCCGGGATCCTCGGCGCCGAGGGGGCCAAGGTCGGCCCCCAGTACACCGCCCAGGGCCTGATCGTGAACGACGACGGCCCGATCCTGGGCCCGCCGCCGGTCGAGCAGCCGGCCGCCGAGCCGACCCCGATTCCCGCCCCGGAGCCGTCCCCCGGACCGGCGCCCGCGGCCAAGCCGAAGGCCAAGCC
>JBOGFE010000428.1:0-9244 GCA_050741935.1 Acidimicrobiia bacterium
GCCCTGTGCCGTGGTGCTGACCGCCCGGGACCAGCTGGTCCCGCCGGCCAAGCAACGCCAGCTCGCCCGTGCCACCCGGGCCCGCATCTTCGAGGTCGACGGCGACCACCAGGCCCCCTTCAACCGCGGCCCCCAGTACGCCGCCGCCCTCCGTGCCGCCGTCGACCACTGCGTCGCCGGCGACATCTGACTCTGGACATTTCGTCAAACTTAACTAAAGTTTGACATTGAGAGAGGGTCCAGAGCGGCGACGTGGGCCGTGAGGGAGCGGTGCTGACCGATCCCATCCCCCGCCGCTCGAGCAGTTTGCTTGTCTTCGGCTGCTGCGGCGCCGGGGTTGCCTCGAATGAAGGAGGCGCGACGTGGGTGTGTGGCGGCTGGCTCTCGCAAGCAGCCTGGCTCTGGTAGCCGTAGCTCTTGTCTTTTTCTGGAGGTCGAAGGCCACCGAGGGGTCCGCAACCATCAAGTTGCCCATGGGGGTCGTGCTGGAGAAAGCCAGCCATGCGCTCATGGTCTTCGCCGCCGGCGTGGGGGGCTCGGCCTATTCCATCGTGCAGTTGGCCTCGCCGCCGACGACCGACGAGGCCCAGTTCGGAGCGATCGCCAGTGTCGAGCCGGCACCGGAGCCCCCTGGTGGTTCGACCAAGGAAGAGCTCGATCAATGGCTCGACGAGTTCAAACGGCGTGCTGTCTTCCAAGTCGACCTCGGCACCAACGACGAAGTGAGCGAAGGTGATTACTTCGTCACGATCCCTGATCCGACGCGGGTCCGAGGCTTGCTCAAGCGGGACGTGGGAAAGCTCAACGCCGTGGCCACAGCCCTCCTCCGTGTCGACAGCGCTTTTCCGGCCGAGAGTACGGCGAGGCTCGAACGATTTGAACAGCCCTTCCTTCGAGGGGTCGCCGAAGCCGCTGAGGCGGCGGCCGGTGGTGCCCCCATCGCAGTGGCAATCCCGGTGGAAAAGGGCACGACGGTCGTTCGTGTTCCCGGCAACGAGAAGCAACAGTTGGAGAGCATCAACAAGCGGGTCACCGAGGCGGTGGACCTCTCTCTGTCGGAGGCCAAACGCTTCACCTATGCGCACATTGTCAGGGACATCAATGACTTCGAGGAAAAATCGGGAGGTGGTTACTTCGCACCCGACACCGCTCTCCTGAAGGCCACCGCGCAGTATGCACTGGAACAGTTCCAGGAGGCCGCCGACACCCTCAAGGTCTTCGACAACAAGTACTCCCAGCATGTTCAGGCCGAGGCAGCCCAGAACCTGCGGAAAGCGAGTCAAGAGGCGGCGAAGCTCAAGCAGGGGAAACCCTCGGAGCCGAGCTCCACCACCACGGCGACCGGCACGACGGGCAGTGAGCCGACCCCGGACCCGCCGGCGAGCACGACCACGACCACGGAGCCCCCCAAACCGACACCACGGACACCCACGCGCGACGAGCTGGTCGCCTCGCTTCTCCGCCGGGATGACCTCGACGACACCTGGACGGACCTCTTTTCCTCCGAAGATGAGAGCGTTCGTGGTTGCGGGAGGGCCCTGCCCACCCAGCCCGCAGTCCAAGCCGGTGTCGTATTCCACCAGAACCTCGAGAACGTCGACTCCTTCTTGGCCAGTCAGAACTATGGGTACGGCGGTGGCTCGGCGAGGGCAGCCCTGGACGAACTGAAGGAGAGGTACCGGGACTGCGGGCCGTATCTCGATCGGGTGAAGCACGGGAACGCACCCGCGCGCGTCACGGTCAAACAGGTCGTCGCAGAAGCGGACCGGCTCGACCTGTATCTGGCCTACAGCGACCCCGACGCCCCCGAGAACGTCATCCTCGAGGGATATGAAAGCTGGACGATCGTGAACCACTCGATCGCCCGCCTTCTCT
Organism: Acidimicrobiia bacterium; assembly: GCA_050741935.1. Lineage (GTDB taxonomy): Bacteria > Actinomycetota > Acidimicrobiia > IMCC26256 > BP-133 > CAWBJP01. The sequence goes on from JBOGFE010000428.1 coordinate 1,876, forward strand.
ATTACTCGCCGACTGTCTACGACGTGGATGCGACGGCGCTGAAAGAGCTCCTGACCACGGTGGCCGGCCGGCTGCGCGCGATACCGGCGGTGTCTTAGCCCTCCTTGGCCGCCGCCGCCTCGGCGACGATCTTGTCGGCCAGGTGGGGCGGGGCGGGGTCGTAGTGGGAGTGGACGGCGTGGAAGCGGCCCCGGCCGCCGGTGAGGGACCGCAGGTCGATGGCGTAGCGGAGCACCTCGGAGGTGGGGACCAGGGCGGTGATCTCCTGCTCGCCGTTGCCCAGCGCGGCGGTGCCCTGGATGCGGCCGCGCTTGGAGTTGAGGTCCCCCATGACGTCGCCCTGGTAGGCCTCGGGCACCACGATGACGACCTCGGAGATGGGCTCGAGGAGGACCGGCCGGGCCTTCTGGGCCGCCTCCTTGAAGCCGAGCGACCCCGCCATCTTGAAGCTCATCTCGGAGGAGTCGACGGGGTGGTACTTCCCGTCGTAGCAGGTCACCTTGACGTCGACGACGGGGAAGCCGAGGGCGCCGCCGTTGACGATGGTGTCGGCGATGCCCCGCTCCACCGCGGGGATGAACTGGCGGGGGATGGCGCCGCCCACGATGGCGTCGGCGAACTCGAAGCCGGCCCCCCGCTCGAGTGGCTCCACCCGGAGGAAGGCGACCCCGAACTGGCCGTGGCCTCCGGTCTGCTTCTTGTACTTGCCCTCCGCTTCGGCCATGCCGGAGACCGTCTCCCGGTAGGCGACCTTGACCTCTTCCTGTTCCACCTCCACGCCGTACTTGCGGGCCAGCTTCTCCAGGGCGATGGACAGGTGGGTCTCGCCCATCCCCCACATCAGGGTCTGGTGGGTCTCGGCGTTGCGCTCGATGCGCAGCACGGTGTCCTCGTCCTGGAGCTTGTGGAGGGCGTTGGCCAGCTTGTCCTCGTCGGCCTTGGACTTGGGCCGGATGGCGGTGGGCAGCACCGGCTGGGTGGGCTCGAAGGCCTCGATCGAGATGTCGGCGCCCCGCTGGGCCAGGACGTCGCCGGTGGAGACGTCGCTCAGCTTGGCCACGGCGGCGATGTCGCCGGCGGGCACCTCGGCGGCCGGCTCCTGCTCCTTGCCCCGCAGGGTGAAGAGCTGGTGGAGCCGCTCGTCGGCCATCGTCCGGCCGTTGGTCAGCACGGCGTCGGGCCGGATGCTGCCGGAATGCACCTTGAACACGTTGACCCGGCCCACGTAGGGGTCGGCGATGGTCTTGAACACGAAGGCGGCGGGCGGACCGTCGGACCGGGCGTCGGGGGCGGGAGCCTCGTCGGCCAGGAACCGGGCCAGCCGGTCGACGCCGATCAGCCGGGTGGCGCTGCCGCACAGCACCGGGAAGACGGTGTCGGAGGCGATCCCCTGGGCCAGTGCCCCCGCCAGCTCCTTGGCGGCGATGGGCTCGTCGCTCAGGTAGCGCTCCATGAGATCGTCGTCGGCCACCACGATGCCCTCCACCAGGGCGTCGTGGACGGCGTGCTCCTGGTCGGCCAGGCTTTCGGGAACCTCACCGGCCGTCCCCGTCCGGGCGTCCCCGGGGTAGGTGTAGGCGGTGTCGGTGAGCAGGTCGACGATCCCCGACAGCTCCCCCTCCTCGCCGATGGGCAGCTGCACGGGGGCCACGCCGGCGCCGAAGTGGGACTTGAGGTCCTCCATGGTGCGGTGGAAGCTGGCCCGGTCCCGGTCCAGCTTGTTCACGAAGAAGGCCCGGGGGATGTCGGCGGCTTCGGCCAGCTTCCAGGCGATCTCGGCCTGGACCTCGACCCCGTCGACGGCCGAGATGACGAACAGGGCCATGTCGGCCACGCGCAGGGCGGCGGACACGTCACCCACGAAGTCGGCGTAGCCGGGGCAGTCGAGCAGGTTGATCTTGTGGCCCTCGTACTCGAAGGGGAGGACCGACAGGCCCACCGAGATGCCCCGCTTGTGCTCTTCGGGGTCGAAGTCCGAGACCGTGGTGCCGTCTTCCACCCGGCCCATGCGCTGGGTGACCCCGGCCATGTGGAGGAGGGCCTCGGCCAGGGTGGTCTTCCCCGCCCCGCCGTGGCCGACGAGGGCGACGTTGCGGATCTTGGCCGAGGGAAACGTCTTCACGCGAAGTCCTCCAGAAGGGCGACGGATGAACGGCCGGGTGATTGTATGCCCGTCTCCCGATCGATGGTCCTGGTCAGGGCCGCTGCTAACCTCTGGGATTAACAATCGCGAGCACCGGACGTGGGCCACATGCTGGATCATCGGATGCGGGGGGTGTCGGAGAAGGTCCTGCGCCCCATGGGCGTCCGGCTGCGCCAGGCCGGCTTCACCGCCGACCAGATCACGCTCCTGGGCCTGGCCGCGTCCGCGTTCACCGGTGCCGCCATCGCCAGCGGCCATCTGTTCCTCGCCATGTGCGGTTACTTCATCGCCGGCGTCACCGACCTCCTCGACGGGGCGGTGGCCAAGGCGGGTGGGACCAACGGCAACCGGGGAGCCTTCTTCGACTCGGTGGCCGACCGGGTCTCCGACGCGCTGGTGATGGGCGGGGCCACCTGGTACCTCGCCGGCCGCGACCCCCACCTCACGCTCCTGCCCTTCGCCGTGGCCGCCCTGGCCATGCTCGTCTCCTACGAGCGGGCCAAGGCCGAGGCACTCGGCCTCGAGGGCAAGGGCGGCCTCATGGAGCGGGCCGAGCGGATGTTCGTCCTCGGCATCGGGCTCATGTTCTCCGCCCTGGTGCCGGCGCTGTGGATCCTCCTCGTGACCTCCGGGGTCACGGTCGTGCAGCGGTTCATCAGCGTGTGGCGCCAGGCCAGCCCGGCCCGGGAGGGCGCCGACGCCAGCCGGGCGTGGTGGATCAGCTCCCGGCCGGCCGCCTCCCCGGATTCCCGGATGGCCCGCTGGCGGGTCGACGCCCGGCCTCCGGGCGAGCGGGACCAGCCGGTGCGCTGGACGCTGTCGTCGCGCCCGCCCCGCTCCGACCTCGGGCAGTCGCGCCTGGCCCGCTGGTGGGCGGACTCCCGGCACTCGCCCGCCGGGGTGCGGTCCCAGCTGCGGAAGCTGCGGGGCCGGACCCGTCCCTAGGCAGTCACCGGCGTGGCCATCGGCGACGCCCAGGCCCGCTTCACCTATCTCGCCTACCGGGCCGGGGCGGCCGTCGCCCTGGCCCTCCCCGAGCGGCTCACCCGGCCGGGCGCCGGCCTGCTCGGCGCCGGGCTCGGCCTGGCCATGCGGGGCCGGCGCACGATGCTGGCCCGCCACCTGCGCCGGATCCATGGCCCGGACCTCTCGGGGGCGGCGCTCGACCGGGCCGTCAACCGGACGTTCCGGTCCTACGCCCGCTACTGGCTCGAGGTGTTCCGGCTCACCCCCGAGGCCCTGGGCGTCCTCGCCCCCCGGGTCACCGTGGAGGGATGGGAGCATGTCGAGGCGACGACCGCCGGGGGCCGGGGGGTCCTCATGGCCACCCCCCACATGGGGAACTGGGATCTGGGGGGCGCCTGGATGGCCAGCGCCGGTTACCGGCCCGTCACCGTGGTCGAGGCCCTGGATCCCCCGGAGCTGTTCGAGTGGTTCTGCACCAACCGCCGGCGCATCGGCATGGAGGTCGTCCCCCTCGGTGACGGTGCCGGGTCGGTCCTGCTCCGGGCCCTCGAGGAGGGCCGGGTGGCCGGCCTCCTGTCGGACCGGGACCTGTCGGGGACGGGGGTGGAGGTGGAGTTCTTCGGCGAGCGCACCACGCTGCCCGCCGGACCGGCGACGCTGGCGTTGCGGGCCCGCGTCGACATCATCGCCGGCGCCCTGCTCTTCGACGGCCCCCACCGCCACCGCCTGATCTTCCGCCCGCCGATCCCCGTCGCCCGCCAGGCCCGGCTGCGGGAGGACATCGCCCGCATCACCCAGGTGCTGGCCGGCGAGCTGGAGACGCTGGTGCGCCGGGCCCCGGAGCAGTGGCACATGCTCCAGCCCAACTGGCCGAGCGACTTCGAGCTGTGATCATGGCTCTTCGCCTGGCGGCTCATCGCGTTGCGGCCGGGGGCCCCTGCCCCAGCCGCCACGCCCTGCTGGCGAAGGTCCCATGAGAGTCCTCCTGGTCTGCCCGTACTCGCTGGCCCGTCCCGGCGGCGTCCAGGGTCAGGTCCTGGGGCTGGCCCGGGCCCTGCGGGCCCGCGGGGTGCCGGCGACGGTGCTGGGGCCCTGTGACGGGGCCCCGCCCGAACCGGGCGTGGTGGACGTCGGCCGCAGCATCCCCTTCGCCGCCAACGGCTCGGTGGCCCCGGTGGCTCCCGACCCGGCCGCCCTGCGCCGCACCATCGAGGTGATCCGGTCCGAGGCTCCCGACGTCATCCATCTCCACGAGCCTCTGGTCCCGGGGCCCACCCAGGCCACCCTGCTCTGGGGCGGGACCCCGTCGGTCGGCACCTTCCACGCCTCGGGCCGGGTCCCGGCCTACGTCTGGCTGCGCCCGTTCATGCGCGCCTTCGCCAACCGCCTGGCGGTGCGCTGCGCCGTGTCCCCCGACGCCCGGGAGCTGGCCGAGCGCTGGCTGGGTGGGACCTACCGGATCCTGCCCAACGGCGTGGAGGTGGACCGCTTCGCCAAGGCCGACCCGTGGCCCACCGAGCGACCCGCCGTCCTCTTCGTCGGCCGGCACGAGCCCCGCAAGGGCCTCGAGGTCCTGCTCGAGGCCTTCGCCCGCCTCCCCCGTGACGCCGTGCTGTGGGTGGCGGGGGAGGGGCCGGAGACGGCCCGCCTGCGCACAGAGGCGCCGGCGGCCTCCGGGCGGGTCGAATGGCTGGGGCGCCTGTCCGACGAGGAGATGGCCCGGCGCCTCCGGGCCGCTTCCGTCCTGTGCGCCCCGTCGCTGCACGGCGAGTCCTTCGGGGTGGTGCTCCTGGAGGCCATGGCGGCGGGGACGCCGGTGGTGGCCTCCGACATCGCCGGCTACCGGGACGTGGCCCGTTCCGACCAGGAGGCCCTCCTGGTGCCCCCCGGCGACGCCGGCGCCCTGGCCCAGGCGCTGGAGCGGGTCCTCGGCGACGGGCAGCTCGCCGGCCAGCTGGTGGAGAGCGGCCTGGCCCGGACGGCCACGTTCTCCATGGACCGCCTGGCCGAGCGCTACAGCGCCCTCTACTCCACACTCCTGCGCCGCTGACGGCCAGGCATGGGGCAGGGGCCCCATGCTCTGGAGGAGCCTGGGGTTGGGGCCCCAGGCGGGGCGGCGGAGCCGCAGAGAAAACGCGCCGGAGCCCCGGGCGCTGGGGGAGCATCGCCACGGGGCTCTGACGCTTTTGCGAACCTCACCCGGTCCGCCGGTCCGGGTTGCCTGAACCTGGGATGCGCAGGCTCGAGGGGTTACGGGTCACCGGCGGTGGCCACCTCGGATCGGTGGGGGCGGCCCGGGTGAGGGGCTTACGTGGTCTCCCGGACGCCGCCCAGCGTCCGGGAGACCAGTGCTTGCCGCTGGCTAGCCCTCGTCGGAGACGGGGGGCTTGCGCAGCGAACGGGTGATGCCGAAGGCACCGGCCAGAGCCAGGGCGGCCAGAGCGGCCATCCAGGCGCCGTTGTTGCTACCCGTGCGGGGCAGCTGGCCGGAGGTCTCGGCCGGCGGGGCCGCCGGGCTGCCGCCGGTGGCGGTGACGCTCTCGGCCGCGGTGGTGAAGTCGCTCTGGGCCCGGATGGCACCCACCTTGATGGTGGTGGGCTGGCTCAGCAGCGAGGTCAGGCCGAACGCACCGGCCAGGGCGCCGCTGGCCAGACCGGTGTCAACCGGCAGGCCCGAGATCACGCCGCCGAGCAGGTTGCCGATCGGCAGGTTGGTGACCGGGGCGAGGACGTCGGACAGGATGGCCGGCGGGTTGATGCTCACCCGCAGGACGTTGAGGCCGGCGTCGGCCACGTTGTAGGCACCTTCGGCCTTGACCGAGCTGGTGCGCTCCATGATGCCGATGTCGATCAGGTTGCCCAGGCCGAGCGGCCCGAGGACGCCGTTCAGCGTGCTCTCGAGGGTGTCGACCAGGCCGGCGACCTGCGCCACGGTGGCGTTGAGGTCGAGGGCGCCCACGGAGAGGCCACCGACCTTGAGGGTGCCGAAGTTGGCGGTGGTCGACGCCGACGAGCCGGCGAGGGTCTCGGCGGCCTTGGCCAGAGCCGAGAACTCCACGCCCGTCAGCTGGATCAGCGGGGCGTTGTCGAGGACGCCGAAGACACTGTCGAGCAGGCCGTCAGCGGTGGGCAGGAGCCCGTTGAGGGTGCTGGTCAGGGTGGTGGTCAGCGAGCTGGCCGTGTTGGCCACACCCGCGGTCTCGCAGGCGTTGCCGCCGAGGAGGCTGCCCAGGTCGAGGGGCAGGCCCAGGCCGGAGAGCAGGCCACCGACGTCGAGCAGGCCGCTGAGGCCGCCGAGAGGCGCGGTGAGCGACTCGAGGGCGTCACAGGAGCCGGCGACCGGGATGGCGTTGAGGATGGAGGTCAGGTTGGTGACCTGGCTGAGGATGCCGGAGATGTCGCCACCACCCAGGTTGCCGAGGGGCACGGGCAGGGAGGCGGTGCTCACGGGCAGGCCGAGGCTGTCGACGAGGCCGGTCAGGGTGCCGATGTTGAGGTCGGTCAGGCCCAGGCCGAGACCACCGAGGAAGGCGCTCAGGTCGAGCACGCTGATGTCGCCGATGGTGACGACACCGGTGTCACCCACGCTCTCGGCAGAGGTCGAGGAGGCGGACATGGAGCCCACCTTCACGTCCTTCACCGAGATGAGGCCCTGGAGCACGTCGAGGTTGGGCACCTCAGTGCCGACGGCCGAACGGGCGCCGGCGGCGTCCTGGAAGGCCTCGACCTTGATGGGGTCGATCACGCCGGCGGCGAGGACGCCGGCGCCGAGGGCACCGGTGGGCAGGGCGGGCAGCCCGGCGACGCCGGCCAGGTTGGTGACATCAGCCGGCAGGTTGAAGGAGATGGCGTCGAGCGAGCCGGTGGTCGTGCCGGGGGCCTCGGCGCGAGCCGGGGGGGCGGGAAGGGAGACATTCAGGGCGCCGGTGGCGCTCACAGCCGAGAGCTGGCCGAACGCCCGCGGGCCGGCGATGCCGAGGCGGGTCGGGTCGAGGGTGCTCTGGCCCTCGTCGGTCAGCACCTTGATGTTCTGGACATTCCCGAGAGAGACGTCGAGGAGAGTGATGCTGGCAGCAGCCGTCCCCCGCCCGGTGGCCGCATTGGCCCCTCCGGCGGTGACCCCCGTAAGGGTAAGGACGACCAGGCCGACCAGCCCGATCCGAATCCTGTTCACCAGAAACTTCCTTTCGCTCATAGAGGGCCCCAACAGCCGCGAGGGGGCGCTATGGGCAAGATCGGGTGGCGGGGGCCACGGGCACA
>JBOGFE010000429.1:0-8013 GCA_050741935.1 Acidimicrobiia bacterium
GGCTCCCACCGAGCGGTCCAGACGGGACTTGAACCCGCGACCTCCGCCTTGACAGGGCGGCGTGCTAACCGGACTGCACCACTGGACCGTGCTTGTTGCATTATTGCCACCCCCGTGGGGGTTCGCACCCCCAACGGGATTCGAACCCGTGCTACCGCCTTGAAAGGGCGGCGTCCTAGGCCGCTAGACGATGGGGGCTTGCCCCCTCAGGAGGCGATTCATCGTAGCAGCGGGTGCCGGGGCCCGGGCATGGGCTCAGGCGGCGGCCCCGGGACGGGTCGGAGCCTCGGGCGACAGCCGGTCCACCGCCCGCCGCCGCGCCGGGAGGGACGTGGCGACCTGCCCGGCCAGGATGAGGGCCATCCCGACCAGGGCGGTGGCGGCCACGTGCTCGTCGAGCAGCAGGGACCCGTAGATGACGGCGGCGATGGGCACCAGGTAGGTCACGGCCACGGCATGTTGGGGCCCGGCGCTGGAGAGCAGCGAGTAGTAGAGGAAGTAGGCGATGCCGGTGCCACCCACACCCAGGGCGACGAGCGAGGCCACCGCGCTGGCAGGCGGGACAGCATCGACCCGCAGGAACACAAGGAAAGGCAGGGCCAGCAGGAAGCCCACCGCCACCTGGATGAGCGCCACCGCCTGGGGTTCGACCCCGGCGAAGTAGCGCCGGGCCAGATGGGCGCTGGTGGCGTAGAGGAAGGCGGCGGCGAGCATGGCCACCACGCCGGCCGGCTGGCCGGAAAGGTCACCCCCGGCCACCAGGGCGACGCCCGAGAAGCCGAGCAGCAGCCCCGCCGAGCGCCAGCCCCGGATCCGGCCAGGATCCCTGAGGTAGAGAGCCAGGCCGGCGGCGATGAGCGGGATCGACGCATTCAGGATCCCAGCCAGGGAGGAGGTGATCCGGGTCTCGGACCAGGCGATGAGCAGGAACGGGGCGGCCGATCCGGTGGCGGCGAAGATGGCGGCCTCGCCGGGCCGGACCCCGGCCAGCATCGCCCGCACCCCCTTTGGTCCCCGCCGGACGAGAAGCCAGCCCCCGATCGTGGCTGTGGCCAGTACCAGGCGCCCGAGGGCGACCCCAACCGGGCTGACGTCGTCTACGGCGACCTTGATGAACAGGAACGATGCCCCCCACACGGAGGTGAGGAGGGCGAGGATGGCGGTCTCCCGCGGGTGCAGACCTCGGTGGTGATCGGTGGCCACGTCACATGACAACCGATGGGGACCCGCCTGTCTTCCGTTTCGCACCGAAACGGCGAGAAACCGCGGCTGACTGCACCGAACGCGAAGCGTGGATCAACCCGGTGGCCTCTGCCATCTGCCCAGATCCGACGAAGCGACCGAAAACCGATAGACGAAAGTCCCAAATCGAACCGAGCTCATCACTTTTGTTGATGCGCCGCCGTGACCCGACCTTTACCTTCGCTTGAGCCAGCCAGAACGGCTGGCGTAGCGGTGCGATGAACCGCGGTCCTGTATCTGGTCGCCTGGGACCCGGGGAGCGAGTGGCGAAACCGACGCGTCCGGATCGTCAGGCCATGAAGGCCTTTTTGGAGCGAGGTTCGCCAGTGCGTCGGTTCAGTCTGTCTTCGCGTCATCCGCACGTCCGCCAGTGCCTTCTTGTGGCTCTGACGCTCGTTGTCACCATCCTGGGCACTCTGCCGGTGAGCGCTGCGCTCTGGACTGACAAGATTGACTACCCGCCTGGCGAGGTCGTGACCATCACCGGCGACGGGATGGATGCGGGCGAAACCGTCGCAGTCGACGTCTACCTCCCCGATGGCACTCACGACCACCATGCCGAGGTCATAGCCGATGAGGCGGGCGGGTTCATCGACACCTATCAGCTGCCGCCCGCGAGTGATCCGGTGGTTGGGACCTACACGGTGGTGGCTGTCGGTCTCTCGTCAGGTCACACCTTCACGATGACCTTCGAGGACGGCCCGAAGGTCGACGTCTGGGACGCCACCTGCAACAACAAGATCACCGCCGCGGTGAACGCTGGGACGACGGTGTGCGGCAAGGCCACCGGCCTCGGCAATGAGGCCGCCGGGCGCATCGTCTGGATACGGCCGGACGGGAGCGTCGCGCGGTCGACTTCCTATTCAGGCGTCAACGGCAACACAAGCGACACCTTCGCACCGGACGCGTGCGGGACGTGGTCGTTGCGCCTCACGAGCGCCTCCGGCACCAGCGACCTCGACTCGACGACCTTCGACGTTGTCAATTGTCAGACCAGCGTCACGATCACTGCCGACAACAAGGGCATCGATTACGGACAGGCCACGCCGGCCTTCACGTTCCAGTCGGCGCCGGCTCTGCCGGCGGCTGATGCCGCGACCGTAACCTGTTCCGTCGGCAGTCCGGTTCCCACCCACGCCGGCAGCTACACGATCAGCTGCTCGGGTCTCGACCCCGCCCGCTACGACGCCACCTACGTCGCCGGGACGTTCACGATCGGCAAGAAGCAACTGACGGTGACGGCGCCGGGTCCGACGATCGGCTACGGACAGGCCGTCCCCGCTCTCACGCCGACGATCGCCGGCTTCGTGCCTGGTGAGACGGTCTCCGTGCTCGACACCGCCCCCGACTGCACAGCAGGATCGCCGGCCCCCGTGCACGCCGGGAGTTACGTGGTCAGTTGCTCCGGTGGTAGCGATGGCGACTACTCCTTCGGCTATAGCGCCGGGACACTGACCATCAACGAGGCGGCGCTGTCGATCACCGCCGACAACAAGACCATCGAGTACGGCGAGGCGATACCCGACTTCAGCGTGACGCCGAACGGCTTCCAATACTCGGACGACCTCAGCGACCTGAGCGGGACTCTGGCATGCGCCGCTTCCCCGTCACCGGCCACCCCGCCGGCGGCAGGCTCCTACACCATCAGCTGCAGCGGCCTGTCGTCCGACGATTACACGATCTCCTACTTGACGGGTCTCCTCACCGTGACGCGGGCACAGGTGAGTGTGACGGCTGGCAACCAGTCGATCACGTACGGGGACTCGCTTCCGGCTTTCACCTTCACCACGACAGGGAGTATCCAGCCGGCGGACGCAGCGGGAATCACCTGCGGTGTCCCCTCCGGAACCGGCAATGCCGCCACGGTCGCGATCTCCTGCTCCGGTCTGAACCCCGCGAACTATGACGTCGATTACGTGAACGGAACCCTGACGATTAGCAAGAAGCAGCTTGCCGTCACTGCCCTGTCCGGGTCGAAACCCTACGACGGGGTCAGCGTGTCGGTGTCGCGCACGATCACGGGGTTCGTCAACGCTGAGACGGAGGGGGTCCTCGACACGCCGCCGTCGTGCAGTTCGGACCCGAGTCCGATCCTGAACGCCGGGAGCTACGACACGAGCTGCTCCGGTGGTGACGACGGCAACTACGCCTTCAGCTACACCCCCGGCAGTTACACCGTGAACCAGGCACCCCTGTCAATCACGGCTGGTGACTTCAACAAGGTCTACGGAGCGGCGCTGCCATCCGACCTCACGGCAGGTGTGGAGTACTCCGGCTTCGTGGCCGGCGAGGACGAGAGTGACCTGACGGGGACTCTGTCCTGCGACACCACGGCGACTCAGTCTTCGGTCGTTGCAACCTACCCGGTGACGTGCTCCGGTATTGGCTCAACGAACTACGACATCACCTACCACGCCGGCGTCCTGACGGTCACGAAGGCGCCTCTTGCCGTCGCCGCCTTCTCCGGCCAGAAGACGTATGACGGCGCAGTGGTTCCCGTCACGGCCACCATCACCGGCTTCGTGCTGGGTGAAAACGCCGCCGTCATTGCCACGCAGCCGGCCTGTACTTCCGACCCGACGCCGATCAAGAACGCCCGCACCTACGCCACCTCGTGTTCCGGAGGGTCCGATGCCAACTACGAGTTCAGCTACACCCCCGGCTCGTACACCGTCGACGAGGCGAAACTGAGGGTGACCGGCGGAACCTTCGACAAGCAGTACTCGGATCCGATGCCAGGCGATCTCACCGCCGGTGTCAGCTTCGTGGGCTTCGTGGGAAGTGAGAGCGCCAGCGACCTTGGCGGCACGCCGACGTGCACGACAGAGGCAACGGTGCTGTCCGATATCGGCCGCTACCCGGTGACTTGTGGAGGGTTCTCCAGCACCAACTACACGATCACGTATATGACCGGCACCTTCAACGTCACCGGAGAGGACGCTCGCGCCACCTATACCGGTCCGACATTCGCGCTCGCTCCGAGCACATCGTCGGCGTCCGCCACGGTGGCCCTGTCCGCCACCGTCAAGGACATCAGTGCTGTCGACCCGGCGCTCTCCCCGCCGAACCCCGACAGCTTCCCAGGTGACATCCGGACTGGCACCCTCACGTTCGTGAATCGTGACGCTGCAGACGCAGTTCTTTGTTCCGCCCCCATCGGCCTCGTCAGCACCGCCGACCAGACGGTAGGGGTGGGAACCTGCAACGCCGTCCTCCCGGTCGGGACCACCGGATCGACGCAATACACCATCGGCATCGTGATCGGCGGCAACTACTCCGGAGGGGACTCGGGCGAAAACGTCGTCGTCACCGTCGCCCTTCCCATCGCCACGAATTTCGTCACCGGCGGTGGCTACCTGCTCAACGGAGCCAATTCGGCCGGCGTCTATGCCGGGACCGCCGGGTCGAAGACGAACTTCGGCTTCAATGCCAAGTTCAACAAGGGCGGTTCGAACCTGCAGGGCAACGTCAACATCATCGTCCGCAGCAGCGGGCGGGTCATCCAGTTCAAGGGCAACTCGCCGACGAGCATCAGCGTCGACGTGAAGAACGGCAAGGCGGTCCTTCAGGCGAAGGCCAACGTGCAGGACATCACCGTTCCTACGGCGCCGGTCTCCATTGACGGGAATGCAAGCCTGACGCTGACCATGACCGACAAGGGCGAGCCCGGGACCGCCGACTCCGTCGGTCTTCAGGTGCTGTCGAAGTCGGGCGGGCTGTACTTCTCCAGCCAGTGGAACGGGACTCGCACGACCGAGAAGGTTCTTGGTGGCGGGAACCTCGTCGTGCACTGATTGACGCGAACCCCAACCGGCAAGAGGGGCACCCTTCAAACGGGTGCCCCTCTCGTCGCGTCTCAAAGCACTCGATGACAGTGCCCCAAAAGATATGGGGACAGTCGGCGCAGTCCAAAGTGGACAAGGCCGGCGCGAATCGGGGACCTCCGGCACCGGTTCGTCCCTTTTGTCTGCCTGCCGCTTGAGGGAACCTCAAGGCGGGCTCTCACGGCCGGCAGATTCCGGTCGACTGGAGCGGGAACACACTGGTTATGCCTTCCAAAAAAGGAACCCACTGCACATGTTCAAGAGCCGCCAGATCAAACGCCAGGCAGAGACCCAGGCGTCCGAGGCGCTCGACTTCATGTCGACCGAAAGCGACCGCCTGCTCGAGCAGCGGCTCCGGGAGGCGGTCGCGGCGGGGAAGTTTGATCTGCGCTACCAGCCGATCATCTCCGTCGCGGACGGCCAGATCGTGGCTGTCGAAGCCCTGCTGCGGTGGGAGTCAGAGGTGGGGCGGGTTCCCGCCGCCGCTTTCGTTCCCATCCTGGAGGCGACAGGTCTCGTGAACGACGTCGGTCCCATGGTCATGGCCAAGGCGTGCCGGGAGGCACGATCGTGGATCGATGCCCATCCCGGCCTGATCCTCACGGTGAACATCTCGCCCCAGCAGCTCCAGGTGGGCTTCGCCGACTGGGTCCTGGGCACGCTCGCCGCCACCCGGTTTCCCGCCGACCAGCTCTGCCTCGATCTCATGCAGACGACCTTCATCGCCGACCCGACGGTCGCCTGGACCGAGCTGCGCCGGCTCAAGAGCGCCGGGGTGAGCCTGTTCCTCGACGATTTCGGCTCCTCCGGATCCTCGATCGCCGACCTCCGGCGCTTCAGCGTCGACGCCGTCAAGATCGACCCGACATTCGTGTCGGGTCTCGGGAACAGCGCCGAGGACGAGTCGGTGGTGGAGGCCCTCATCGCTCTGGCCCACGCCCTCGGGATGCGGACCGTGGCCGAAGGAGTGGAGACGGCCGTGCAGCTCGAGCGCCTCGAGGCTCTGGGCTGCGACCTGGCTCAGGGGTTCCACATCATGGAGCCCTCGCCGGCGTCCGACGTGACCGCCGCCTTGGCGTCGTCACGGGCCGCGCTGGCCGTTTAACCCCGTCAGCCGGCGTCCGGCTTCCAGCCTGCCGCCAGCGCCATCGTCACCGCCGCCCGCTGGCTGTTGACACCCAGCTTGTCGAAGACGCTGCGGATGTGGGTCCGCACCGTCGGGATCGAGACGTGGAGATCGCGGGCGATCTGTTTGGCCGGCCGCCCGTCGACGAGGGCGGCGAGCACCTGCTGCTCGCGGCGGGTCAGGCGCTGGAACGCACCCAGGCGCTTCTCGTCCGCCTTGCGGAGCCGGTCGATCTCATCGGCCAGCACCGCTCGATCCCCGTCGTCGAGCAGCGGCTGGCCGGCGGCCGCCCGCAGGATGCTGACCACCAGGTCGTTGAGGGCCACCGACTTGGACAGGACCCCGGCCGCCCCCGCCTCCAGCGCCTGGCCCCACACCGTCCGGTCCTCGGACGCCGTGAGCACCACCACGACGGCGCCCATCGCGCTGAGGACCGGCACCAGCGGAGTCGCCACTTCGCCGCCGCCCAGGTAGATGTCGAGGAGGACGACGGAGGGTCGCCACGCCTTCGTCAGGGCGATCAGGGCCTCGCCGCCCAGCTCGTGGGGGCCGGCGATCCGCACGTCGGTGAGTCCGTAGTTCATCAGAGCGTCGCCCAGGGCCTGCGACAACAACGTGTGGTCGTCGACGATCAGCACTCGGGGCGTCACGTGCTTCCGCCGTTCCCGGCCCACGGCCTGTGTCGCATTCCCAAAGGCTACGGGGCCTTGGTCTCGCCTGCTGTCTACGCCGCAGCCGCAGCCGCAGTCTCGTCGTAGGCGGGGACGCCGTGCTCGGGGACACGCTCGGGGTCGGTCTCCGAGTGGAAGAGGGCGAGGGCCAGTTCGGCCCGCTCCTCGTCCTGCCCGTCGCAGAACTGGAGGCCCATGGCGGTTCCTTCGGGGCCCGTCCGGCAGGAGCGGACCTCGACCTGCACAGCCAGGGGCCGGCCCAGGTCGACCGAGAAGGTCAGGTTCTTCGCCTCGGCCGCCGTCAGGTCGATCTCCCGGCCGGGAAGGACGACCCGGGCGCCGGTCAGGGACAGGTCCCGGACCTGGCACACCCGGCCGTCGAGCAGGGCGACGGCATCGACACCGAAGCGGACGCTGGCCCGCCGTTCGCCGGCGAAGCGGTCGGAGCGGATCCGGGCCATGGCCACCCCCACCAGCACGCCGTTGAACAGCAGCCAGCCGAAGGCGCCGTAGGCGACCCACGGCACGCCGTAGTGCAGCGGGGTCAGGCCCAGGAGCGTCGCCCCGAACCACAGGGCGGAGGCGACGGCCAGGGCGGTGGTGGCGAGCAGGAGGACGGGGACCGGCTGGCGGCGGCGGTCGTCGCCCATCCGGCCCTTCGGGGTGACCACGAAGCCGCCGGCCCGGCGCCCGAGGAGCGTGAGGGTGGCGCCGATGTTGGCGCTCATGCGCACGAACTCGAACACGGTGGCGAGCATGTGCGGAGCCCGGCCCCGGGCCAGGCGGGAGAGGGCGGCCCGCTGCACCAGGAACGTGGCCGAGAAGAGGCCGAGGAAGGTGAGCTGGTCGGCCAGGATGGGCGATGCCCCGCTGAGCAGCACGGCCGGGGGCAGGAGCAGGTAGCCGAGCGAGCGCCAGGCGTCGAACCAGCCGAGCAGGGTGGTGGCGTAGGCCAGGCGCTGGGTAGGACGCAGCCCCGGGGTGAACAGCGGGTTGTCCCGGCTGGCCAGGACCTGCATGGCGCCCTTGCCCCACCGCAGCCGCTGGATCTGGTACTGGCCGGCGTCGGCGGCGGCCAGGCCCCGGGACAGCACCTCGTTGTGGTAGACGCTCCGCCATCCCAGCTTGTGCATGCGGATGGTGGTGTGGA
>JBOGFE010000430.1:0-12597 GCA_050741935.1 Acidimicrobiia bacterium
GTCCGCCCCTGGCCGTGGACCGGGTCCGCTTCGTGGGCGAGGCCGTGGCGGTGGTCGTGGCCGGGACGAAGGCGGCGGCCGTCGACGCCGCCGCCACCGTCGAGGTCGAGATCGACCCGCTGGCGGCGGTGGCCGGCGTCGACGCCGCACTCCTGCCCGGCGCTCCCCTCCAGTTCGAGGAGCTCGGCACCAACGTCGCCGGCGGTGGCAGGGAACCTGACACCTCCGACCCCTTCGAGGGCGCCGACGTCGTCGTCCGGGGCCGGTTCGAGAACCAGCGGGTGGCCGTCGTGCCCATGGAGGGCAACGCGGTGGCGGTGGTGCCGGGCGAGGACGGGGCGGGCCACGACCTCACGGTCTACGTCGCCACCCAGATGCCCCACGGTTTCCACACCCAGCTCTGCGAGATCCTCGGCCTGGAGAAGAGCCGGGTCAGGGTGGTGGCGCCCGACGTGGGCGGCGCCTTCGGGGCCAAGCTCGGGGTGACGGCCGAGCACGCGGTGGCCGTGGCCGTCGCCCGGCGGCTGGGCCGGCCGGTGAAATGGGTGGAGACCCGCTCCGAGAACCTGGTGGCCATGCCCCACGGGCGGGGCCAGGTGCAGTGGGTCGAGCTCGGCGTACGCCGGGACGGCACCGTCACCGGCCTCCAGGCCCGCATCCTGGGCGACGGCGGCGCCTACGCCGGCTTCGGCGGCATCCTCCCCCAGTGGACCACCCGCATGATGGCCCAGGGCCCCTACCGGATCCCCCGCATCCGCTTCGCCGCCGCCGCCGCCCTCACCAACACCACGCCGATGGGCGCCTTCCGGGGCGCGGGCCGGCCCGAGGCCGCCGCCCTGCTGGAACGGCTGATGGACATGGCCGCCGCCGAGCTGGGCCTGGACCCCGTCGAGCTCCGCCGGCGCAACCTGCTCACCCCGGAGGACTTCCCCCACGCCACGGTCACCGGCGTCACCTACGACAGCGGCGACTACGCCGCGACCCTCGACGAGGCGCTGCGCCGGGCCGGCTACGAGGAGCTGCGGGCCGAGCAGGCCGAACGGCGGCAGCGGCGGGACCCCGTCCAGCTCGGGATCGGGGTCAGCGTCTACGTGGAGATCACCGCCGGGGGTGCCGGCGGCGAGTTCGGCGCGGTCGAGATCCACGACGACGCCACGGTGACGGTCAAGGCGGGGACGTCGGCGCACGGCCAGGGCCACGCCACCTCCTTCTCGATGATCGTGGCCGACCGCCTCAAGGTCCCCCTGGAGGCGATCCGCTTCGTCCAGTCCGACACCGCCGCCGTGCCCCGGGGCGGGGGGACGGGCGGGTCCCGGTCGCTCCAGGCCGGCGGCAACGCCGTGGGGGGAGCGGCCGACGCCGTCCTCGACCAGGCCCGGAAGCTGGCCGCCGACCTGCTGGAGGCGGCCCCGTCGGACATCGTGGTCACCGACGGCGGGCGGGTCGGCGTGGCCGGCGTCCCGGCCCGCTCCCTGGGCTGGGCCGAGCTGGCCCGGGCCGCCGCCGAGCGCGACAGCACCCTCGCCGCCGAGTTCGACTTCACCCAGGCCGGCTCCACCTTCCCCTTCGGGGCCCACGTGGCCGTCGTCGAGGTCGACACCGAGACCGGCGCCGTCCGGGCCCTCCGCCACGTCGCCGTGGACGACTGCGGCCGCGTCCTCAACCCCCTCATCGTCGCCGGCCAGCAGCACGGCGGCATCGCCCAGGGCCTGGCCCAGGCACTGTGGGAACAGGTCGTCTACGACGCCGGCGGCACCCCGCTCACCACCACCCTCCTCGACTACGCCATGCCCGGCGCCGCCGAGCTCCCCTCCTTCGAGGTGGCCAGCACCGAGACCCCCACCCCCCTCAACCCGCTGGGGGCCAAGGGGATCGGCGAGGCAGGCTCGGTGGGCTCCACCCCGGCGGTGCAGAACGCCGTGGTCGACGCCCTCGCCCCCCTGGGCGTGCGCCACCTGGACATGCCCTGCACCCCGGAGCGGATCTGGCGGGCCATCCGGGCCGCCGCCGGCGGGGCCGGCCCCTCACCCTGGCGCGAGCCACCGGCCATCTTCGCCGACCTCCCGGTGCGGGACGCGCCGTCACCGGCCGACGACGTCGAGGTTGTCTAGCCGGTCGCCTCCCTCCGTTCTTGTGGGATTTCTGCCGGCGATTGCCGGCGTTTTCCCCACAAGAATGGGGCGGGCGGGTCAGGCGACGAAGCGGATGGGGAGCTCGGCCAGGCTGCGGATGCCGAAGCTCGGCTTGTGCCGCAGCTCGGGCTGGAGCAGCTCGAGGCGAGAGAAGCGCTGCCGGAGCCGGGCGAAGACGAGCTGGCCCTCCAGGCGGGCGAGCGGCGCCCCCAGGCAGTGGTGGATGCCCCAGGCGAAGCTGATGTGGGTCGACGCGTCCGCCCGGGTGATGTCGAAGCGGCCCGGGTCGGCGAAGTGGTCGGGGTCGTGGTTGGCCGCACCGAGCAGGACGATGATCGTGGAGCCGGCCGGCACCACCTGGCCGTCCAGCTCGATGTCCTCCAGGGCGGTCCGCTCCACCAGCTGCACCGGGCTGTCGTAGCGGAGCATCTCCTCGACGGCGTTGGGCACGATCTCGGGGTCGGCCCACAGCCGGGCCATCTGGTCCGGGTTGCGGAGCAGGGCCAGGAGGCCGTTGCCGATGAGGTTGGCCGTGGTGATGAACCCGGCGATGAAGATCAGGGTGATGGTGCCCTGGAGCTCCTCGTCGTTGAGGTTGCCGTCGGCCACGAGGGAGCCGACGAGGTCCTGGTTGGGATGGGGCCCGGTCCGCTCGGTGTCGATCAGGCCCGCGAAGTACTCCCGGAATCGCTCCCCGGCCCGGTCGGCCCGGTCCATCTGCTCGGGGGTGGCCCCCACCTGGCCCGCCTCGAAGAACTCGTCGACCAGCGGCGGGAACTCGTCGCGGTCGTCGGCGGGGACGCCGACCAGCTCGCCGATGACCGTGACCGGGAGCTTGTTGGCGACGTCGGCCATCATGTCGGCCTCCACCTTGGCCGCCACCACGTCGAGTCGCTCGTCGACGATCTCGGCGATGCGGTCCTGGAGGCGGGTCTCCATCCGGCCGGGCATGAACGGCCCCCGGGCCGCCTTGCGCAGCCGGGCGTGCTCGGGCGGGTTGGAGCTGAGCATCGACGGCCGCTGGCGCTCCCGGAAGCGGCGGACGAGCTCCTCGTTGAGGCCGTAGCGGGACGAGAACCCGATGCCGTTCTTGCCCGCCCGGCGGTCGAGCAGGACGGCCCGTCCGGTCCGGTAGCTGCTCACGTACCAGACGCCGTCGAGGTCGCTGTGGTGCACCGGAGCCAGCCGGCGCAGCTCGTCGTAGAGCGGGTAGGGGTTGGCCCGTCCACCCGGCCCGCCCAGCAGCTCCTTGAGGACCTCGTCCGCGTCCCGAACCAGAGTCGCTACCGGCACGGCACCCCTCCCCCGCTTGCGCATCCCCGCCTCGGCTGCGGCGATACTACCCGTCTCGCGGTGTCTATACCGCTTTGGTCGGCCCGGTGGCGAGGGGGGACGGGGCCGCCCGCCGGTGGCGCCAGAGGTCCTGGGCGACGATCTGGATGGCGGCGGCGACGGGGACGGCCAGCAGGGCCCCGACCAGGCCGAGGAGCTGGGCCCCGACGAGCACGGAGACGAGGACCCAGATGGGCCGCAGCCGCACGGTCCGGCCCATGATCACCGGGCCGAGGACGTGGTTCTCGATCTGCTGGTAGCCGAGGAAGACGGCCAGCACGATGACGCCGGCGGGGACGGAGTGCAGGAAGGCGAAGCCCACCGTGGGGACAGCGGCGAGCAGCCCGCCGATCTGGGGGACGAAGCCCATGAGCGCCACCCACACGGCGAAGACCAGGGCGAAGGGAACCCCGGTGAACAGCAGGGCCAGGAACATCACGGTGCCGGAGATGAGTGACGTGATCAGGTTGCCGGCCATGTAGCCGCTCACAGAGTGGCCGATCTCCGAGGCGACCCGGCGGACCCGCTGGCCGGCGGCGGGCGGCAGCGCCGACATCGCCGCCCGGCCCCAGCGGGGGAACTCGAGCAGCATCATGAAGGTGAGGACGGCCAGGAGCACGACGCTCACCACGCCGGCCACCACACCCTTGGCCACGGCCAGGCCGGGCCCCGACCAGGAGCCGACGCTCTGGCGCCAGCCGGACCAGGAATCGCCGACCCGCTCCTGCAGGTGGAGGCGCCGGAGCACCTCGGCCACCGGGCCGTCGCCGGCCTGGGTGCGCCGGACGATCCCGGGGAGGTCGTCGAGGAAGGACTGGAACCGGGGCGCCAGGGGCCCCACGAAGAGTGCCACCAGGCCGGCCAGCACGAGGGCGCCGGCGGTGAAGACGATGGCCGTCGCCGCCACCCGGGAGGAGACCCGGCGCTGCACGGCGTCGACCAGGGGGTTGAGGATGACGGCCAGGAAGCCGGCCACCAGCAGGAGCAGGACGACGTGGCGGGCGGCGCGGAGCATGACGAGCCCGGCGGCGGCGGTGAGGATGACCGCGACGGTGCCCACGATCGTCCGCCAAGGCACGTCGCTCCAGCCCCCGCCCGCCGGCGGATCGGACTCGACGACGACCTCCGGGTCGTCCGCCCGTTCGACGACGACCACGTCTTCCTGAGTGCGTTCGGCCAGTTCAGCGGTGGTACCCATGGCCCCAGTTCTTTTCCAAAGCCAGGACCTGGTAATCCCGCGTCACCGATGGCTGACCCACTCGGCCGGGTCCGGCCCGGGCGGTATGCGCGGGCGTCCGCGGCGCGATGCGCCTAGCCAGCCCTGCCTGGCCAGCCCGAGCTAACGTCCCGCCTCTCGGAACCCGTTGCGATTGGGCATCTCGACTTTCGGGAGCGTTTCCTTGCTCAACGTGGCGTCGTCCGGCACGATTTTCGCCTGATTGAGGATGTACGCGGTTACCGCATAAACCTCATCGTTGCTCAAGCTGCCCGGCATGTTGAAAGGCATGGCGCGCTTGATGTAATCCCAGACTGTGGTGGCGTACGGCTGGTAGCTTTCCACCGTCTTGACGGGTGGCCCCGCGCTGGCGGCCAGGGTGCCCCGGCCGCCAATCAGCTTGTCGCCAACGCCGCCTTCCAGCATTGCGCCGTGGCACGACGCACACTTTGCCGTATAGACCTCTTTGCCTTGCATGACTGTGCCTGAGCCTGGAGGGAGGCCGCGGCCATCCGGCGCGGAAGAATAGAACTGCGCAAGCTCGGCTTCGCCCACATCGGCCCCGGGCGCGAGCGGCGACACCTCGGTGGGGGGTTTCGACGCGACGGTGGTTGGGGTCCCAGCGGTGGTGGGCGCTTGCTGCGTTGTTTGGGTTGATTGGGACGGCTCGCTTTGGCCTTGCTCCTTTGATTCGGTGCAGGCCGCGCCGAAGGCGAAGAGGGCGGCGGCAATGCCCACCGCGTATTTAGTAGTGATGGACATTCGTCACCGCTCCGCCGGCTGCGACTTGCCAGCTCTGAATGCCGTTCAAGTGGTAGACGGAGCTCACGCCGCGCTCCTTCACCAGCT
Source organism: Acidimicrobiia bacterium (assembly GCA_050741935.1). Taxonomy (GTDB): domain Bacteria; phylum Actinomycetota; class Acidimicrobiia; order IMCC26256; family BP-133; genus CAWBJP01. Next base: position 5,530 of record JBOGFE010000430.1, read on the forward strand.
GCCCGATGGTGGGTTGGACATATCCGGTTTCGTCTGTGCACCGGCTCTGCAGAACGGCTTCCTGGCCATCCCATTCCCACGGAAGTGTGAAACGCGTGTGGCAGATGGGCAGCACCGGGCCGTGCAGGGTGGCTTCACGCCAGTTCCGACCGCCGTCTGTCGAGACCTCCACCTTCACGATCTTGCCCTTACCTGACCAGGCCAACCCCGAGATCTGGTAAACCCCGGGCTGGCGCAGCAGCATCTCTCCCGAGGGGTACGTGATCACAGACTTTGCTTCCATGAGGAAGGAGAACTGCAGCGCAGTGCCATCGGGCAGGAGGTCGGTGTACTTGGTTGTCTCCTCGCGCGTCATGAAGGGGGCGTCTGACACTTCGATGCGCCGCAGCCATTTGATCGAGATGTTCCCCTCGTATCCCGGCACGAAAAGGCGCACCGGGTAGCCCTGTTCGGGCCGGATGGCCTCGCCGTTCTGGCCGTAGGCGAGGAGGCAGTCGCGCATGGCCTTCTCCAGGGGAATGCTGCGTGTCATCACCGCGGCGTCGCCGCCTTCGGCCAGCAGCCATTTCGCGCCGGGCTTGACGCCCACTTCATTCAATATGGTGGACAGTGGCACACCCACCCACTCGGAAGTGGAGGTCAAGCCGTGTGTGCCTTGCACGGTCTTCAGGTTGGGCTTTGCCCACTCCGTGAGCCCATTGCCGGAGCATTCCAGGAACATCAGGCGCGAGACGGCCGGAAATTGTTTGAGACCGGCCACGCTGTACTTCTTGGCCTGGTTCACCATGCCGTGCACGAACAGTTCGTGTTTGGCCGGGTCGATCGTGGCGGTCCCCCCGTGGTGCCGCTCGTAGTGCAGACCCGAAGGCGTGATGATGCCCATGCTGTTCTGCAGCGGTGTGAAGCTCCACGAAGACTCCGTCGTCTTGGTGGCGGTGTAACGCTCGCGCACCTCGGTTTCGAACTGCGAGCGGCTGCCATAGCCGCCGTCATCTTGCCCCACGCCGACGCCCTGGATCTTCGTCGAGTCGGCGGGCACCTGGCGCTCGACTGCCCCCCGGGTTTTCGCGTACGCCATGCCGGGTGCGGCAGCCGCGCCCAAGGCCACGGCGCCCAGCATGAAACGTCGGCGTGATGGCACGCGGTCATTCTTTTCCGGGGCGTCACCCAGGTAGTAGGGGGAACCGGGGTCGTTGCGTTCGGCTACCAGAAATTGCTCTTCCGCTTCGCGCAAGGCTTCCGCGCCTTGCGGACTTGCGGGGTTGAGCCGGTTCTCGGCCCCTCCTTGCGGGTGTGTCATGTGCTTCCTCTTCCCAGACGTGGCTGCTCGTACTTTGTCGTTAGGTTACATACTTTGGCGGCCCAGGCCCTGGCCTGCAACCTCGGGCCGCGCCCGTGCGTACAGGCCGGCTCACCACCACCTAACCCCCCCGGTGCTCCTCGCCCCGCCGGTGTCCGGGGCCGCCACCCTGGGAGAGGTTGCGGGCCGTGTTGATGAGGGGGACGTGGGAGAAGGCCTGGGGGAAGTTGCCCACCTGACGCCCCGCCCTCACGTCCCATTCCTCGGCCAGGAGACCGAGGTCGTTGCGCAGCGCCAGGAGGCGCTCGAACGTCCGGACGGCCTCGTCGTGGCGCCCGGCCAGTGCGTAGTTGTCCGCCAGCCAGAACGTGCACGCGAGGAAGGCCCCCTCACCCGGCGGCAGCCCGTCGACGCTGGCGTCGCGCTGGGTGTAGCGGCGGACGAAGCCGTCCTCGCACAGCTCGGTCTCGGTGGCCGCCAGCGTCCCGGCCACCCTGGGGTCAGTGGCGGGGAGGAATCCCACCAGCGGGATCATGAGCAGGGCGGCGTCGAGCTCGGTGGAGCCGTAGTACTGCGTGAAGGTCTGCCGCTCGGCGTCCCAGCCCCGGTCGCAGACCTCGGCGTGGATCTCGTGACGGAGCCGGCGCCAACCATCGACCGGGCCGTCGAGGCCGAAGTGCTCGACCGCCTTCACCGCCCGGTCGGCGGCCACCCAGGCCATGACCTTCGAGTGGGTGAAGTGCCGGCGGGGCCCGCGCACCTCCCAGATCCCCTCGTCGGGCTCGTGCCAGTGGGACTCGAGGAAATCCATGAGCGTCCGCTGCAACGACCACGACGGCTCATCGGCGGGGATGCCGATGCGACGGGCCTGGTGGAGGGCGTCCATCACCTCGCCGTAGACGTCGAGCTGGAACTGGTTGACAGCGGCGTTGCCGATCCGCACCGGCCGGGACGACTCGTAACCCGGAAGCCAATCCAGCTCGATCTCGGTCAGGCGGCGTTCTCCGGCGCAGCCGTACATGATCTGCAGCTCTTCGGGCGCCCCTGCCACCGCCCGCAGCAGCCAGTCCCGCCAGGCCTCCGCCTCGTCCCGGTAGCCGGCGATCATGAGGGCGTAGAGCGTGAAGGTGGCGTCGCGGACCCAGCAGTACCGGTAGTCCCAGTTCCGGACCCCGCCCAGCTGCTCGGGCAGTGAGGTGGTGGCGGCGGCCACGATGCCGCCGGTCGGCCCGTAGGTGAGCGCCTTGAGCGTGATCAGCGAGCGCACCACCGCCTCCCGCCAACCGCCGTCGTAGGTACAGGCCGCCGCCCACTCCTCCCACCAGCGCTCGGTGTCGTCGACGGCCGCCGGCCCGTCCACCGGACGGTCGGCCGGCAGGTGCGACGGGTGCCACTCCAGCACGAACGGCACGCGATCCCCCGCCGACACGGTGAAATCCGCCACCGTCCGGAGGTCCTCGCCGCGGGTCGGCACCGGTGTGTCGAGCACGAGCGCATCGGGACCGGCCACCGCGTGCAACCGGCCGCCGATCGAGCGGACCCAGGGCGCGGACCGGCCGTAGTCGAAGCGGATGACGAGCTCCATGCGCATGGGCACCCGGCCGGACACGCCCTCCACGACCCGTACCACGTCCGGGTCCCGCGCCCTGGGTGGCATGCAGTCGACGAGGCGGACGACCCCGTCGTCGGTCACGAACTCGGTCTCGAGCACCAGCGTCTGGCCCCGGTACCGCCGCCGGCTGCCACGCACCCCGCCGGTCGGCTCGATCAGCCACCGGCCGTGGCCCGGGTCACCGAGCAGGGCGGCGAAGCAGGCCCCCGAGTCGAATCGGGGCAGGCAGAGCCAGTCAATGGATCCGTTGCGGCCGACCAGGCCCACCGTCTGCGTGTCGCCGATGATCCCGTAGTCCTCGATGCGCACCCGGGCATCGTCCTACGCCGGGATCGCCCGGACGGTGCCGAAGGGGAGGAAAGTCGCTCTCAGTGGGCGAACTTCTCCAACGGGGCGCATCGGCGCGCCGGGCCAGGGCCAGGGCCATACAGCTTCCCCTTCCCTTCAGCAGGCTCGAGGACGGTCCCCGTCCGTGCCGCTCGCGTTCCACGCCCATGACCGTGAATGCTGCGCACCCGAAGGAGAACCGCCGTGCTCGGGACCCGCCGGCGGCGCCGTCTCGGCGCCGCCCTCCTCGGCATCGCCATGCTGGCCGCCCACGCCACCCTGGTCTCCCAGGCCGCCGTTCCCGAGCGCGGCTACTGGCTGGTCGACGCCACGGGCAACGTCTACGAGTTCGGAGGCGCCCTGTTCAAGGGCTCGGCGTCGTCGAACGCGGCGGTGGTGGCCATCGCCCCCACCCCGTCGGGCGAGGGCTACTGGCTGACCGCCACCGACGGGGCCGTGTTCGCCTTCAACGCCGCCTTCAAGGGGTCCCTGGGCGGCATCCGCCTCAACAAGCCGGTGGTGGGGATGGCGGGAACCGCCAGCGGCAACGGCTACTGGCTGGTGGCGGCGGACGGGGGCATGTTCACCTTCGGGGACGCCGCCTTCAAGGGGTCGCTGGGCGGCATCCGCCTCAACAAGCCGATAGTGGGGATGGCGGCCACGAAGAGCGGGGCCGGCTACTGGCTGGTGGCGTCGGACGGGGGCATGTTCACCTTCGGGGACGCCCGCTTCCGGGGGTCCCTCGGCGGCAAGACGCTCTCCCACCCCATCGTGGGCATGGCACCCACCCCCGACGGCGCCGGCTACTGGCTCGTCGATGCCGCCGGCAAGGTCTTCAACTTCAACGCCCCCCACTTCGGGAACGCCGGGTCGGTGCCCGCCCCGATCGTCGCCATGGCGGCGACACCGGGCGGCGACGGGTACTGGCTGACCGACGCCGCCGGCCACGTGTACGCCTTCGGCGCGGCCGGGCACTCGGGCGAGGCTGACGACTGCAACCTGCCCGCCGGCATCGTCGGCATCGCGGCCAGCGGCCCGGGCACGGCCGCCACCCCACCTGCACCCCGGCCGAACTGCGGCCTGCCGACGACGACCACCACGACCGGGCCTCCGGCCGGCAGCCGGCCCAACTTCATCGTCATCAACACCGACGACCAGCGCCTCGAGGGCACGATGGCGATCATGCCCAAGACCCGGCAGTGGATCGCCGACGCCGGCACCAGCTTCCCCGAGGGGTTCGCCACCACCCCGCTGTGCTGCCCGTCCCGGTCGGGCCTGTTCTCCGGCCGCTACACCCACAACCACGGCAACCTCAACAACCAGACGACCGACAACCTCGATCAGAACGCCACCATGCAGAAGTACCTGCACGACGCCGGCTACCAGACCGGCATGGTGGGCAAGTTCCTCCTCCACTGGTCGAACTCCACCCGCCCGCCGAACTTCGACTACTGGGCCCTGACATCGGGTGGCTACTACGACGTCTCCTACGGCACCGACCAGGGTTCGCTGCGGGCCGACTACACCACCTGGGAGACCCGCCGCCAGGCCGAGCGGATCCTCAGCAACTTCGAGAAGCGGGACCAGGATCCGTTCTTCCTCTACATCGCCCCCCAGGCTCCCCATGACCCCTGGGAGCCGGAGACCGCCTACAAGAGCGCGGCCGTCGGTACATGGTCCCCCAGCCCGGCCGTGACCGAGACCGACCGCTCCGACAAGCCCGCCTGGGTGCGGGGCTTCCACGTCGACCAGGCGGAGGGCGCCCAGCTCCGGGCGGCCCAGCTCCGCCTCCTCAAGTCGGTGGACGACATGATCGACGCCGTCATGCGCCGCCTCACCACCCTCGGCGAGGCCAACAACACCGTGGTCATCTTCACCTCCGACAACGGCTACCTGTGGGGCGAGCACGGCGTGAAGTCCAAGTACAACCCCTACGACCAGTCGGTGCGGGTGCCGTTCTACGTGCGCTGGCCGGGCAAGGTCGCCGCCGGCGCGGTCGACCGCCGCCCGGTGGGCAACGTCGACATCGCCCCCTCCCTCCTGGCCGCCGCCGGCATCAGCCCCCGCCTGGTGTACCCCTTCGACGGCAAGCCCTTCCTCTCCCCGAGCGGGCTGTCCAGCGTGGTGCGGCCCGAGGCCTACCTCGAGTACTTCGTGGACGAGCACCGCAGCATCCCCGACTGGTTCTCCATCCGCACGACGAAGTTCAACTACGTCGAGTACCGGGCGGACGGCAAGACCATCTTCCGGGAGTACTACGACCTCGTGGCCGACCCATGGGAGCTGCGCAACCTGCTCGGCGATACGACCACGGCCAACGACCCCGATACGTCCGCCCTCTCGGCCCGCCTCGCCCGCTACCGGACCTGCACGGGCACGACCGGCACCCGGGCCTGCGCCTGATCCGCCGGCGGCCGGCGGAACGGGGCGGGCTCAGCCCCGGCAGCACCAGAGGTTGAGCTCCCAGAACCACCGGGTCCCCCGGGCTTCGAGGCGCATGACTCCGGCCGCGGTGAGCTCGGAGACCGCCGGGCTCGACGCCAGCGGACCGGGCAGGGGGAACCGGCGGGTCTCCAACAGCTCGAGGCGGTCGGCGCCGAACACCGACCGGGCCGCGGCCAAGACCCGCCGGTCGTCCTGCAGCCAGCCGGTGGGCAGGTAGAGGCGCCCGCCGGGGCGGAGGGCGGACCGGACGACCTCCAGCAGCTTCACGGGGGTCTCGGCGCCCGTGGGCCCGCCGCCGGGCAGCCAGCCCGTCGCCTCGGCCAGGGTGTCGGGGACGCCGGAGACGTCGCCGATGACCACGTCGAACCGCTCCCCACCCAGCGGTTCGCACAGGTCCCCCGTCCGGAACTGGCAGGTTCCCTCCAGGCCGAGGCTCTTGGCATTCACCGATGCCGTCTCGACCGCCTCGGTGCTGATGTCGATCCCCACCACCCCGGCCGCACCCAGCCGGGCGGCCACGATGCCCAGGACCCCGCAGCCGCACCCGATGTCCGCCACCGTCTCACCGGGCTCGACCGCCAGGGCGCCGGCCATGGCCAGGCTGGTGTGGGTGGGAACGAAGACGCCCTCGGGCACGGCCAGGGCGAAGGGGCCGGTGCGACCCCGCCACTCGAGCGTCGTCGTGACCGGGCCGGGCGGGTCGGGCGGTTCGAGAGGGGCCACGACCTACTCCTACCAGAGCGGCGCCGGATGGGGTCGGGACCGCCCACCCCGACGGCGCGCTCCACTACGCTGGACGGTGGTGGTGAGCCGGCCGGGCGGCCGCGTACCGGCATGACCGGTCCGAGGAACGTCCGGACTCCACCGGGCAGGGTGCTGGGTAACTCCCAGTCGGGGTGACCCGAAGGAAAGTGCCACAGAGAACAGACCGCCGATGGCGGGACGGACTGGTCGACCAGCCCGGTCCGCACAGGTAAGGGTGCAACGGTGCGGTAAGAGCGCACCAGCGCCCGGGGTGACCCGGGCGGCTCGGTAAACCCCACCCGGAGCAAGGTCAGACAGGGGGATGGGTGGCCCGCCCGACCAAGACCCCCGGGTAGACCGCAAGAGCCGTCGGGTAACCGCCGGCCGAGAGGGATGGCCGCCGGCCCGGGCCTCGCAAGGAGCCCGAGCTACAGAATCCGGCGTACAGGCCGGCTCACCACCATTTATGCCTGTGACCTGCGGAAACACATTCGTGTGCCCTCGCGAGGGGCGGATGTCAGCGAAATGTCAGCGGAAGAAACCACGGACGCCTGTTCGTCGCTGACAGACGGGGGCTCGCCGGTGACGAGCGGACCCAGCTCGGCGTCGGTCGCCCGCCGGATGAGGGCCGGGTCTTCGT
>JBOGFE010000431.1:0-4760 GCA_050741935.1 Acidimicrobiia bacterium
GGCCGGCCCCGGCCCACGGCGGCGGGCGCAAGGCGGGCGCCCAGCGCCTCTACCGGATCGTGCGCAGCCCGCTCAACCCGGCCGAGTTCAAGGCCACCCGGGCGGCCGCCGCCTCCCTCCCCCGGGACACCCTGGCCCACGGGGACTTCGTCCTCCACAACATCCTCTTCGACAGCGCCCGGGCCTCGGTGACGGTGATCGACTGGGAGTTCCTCAACTACCACCCCGCCGGCTTCGACCTGTGCGTGCTCTGGCCCCGCCTCCCCGAAGCCCCCGACCGGGAGCTGGTCCTCGACGCCGCGCTGGCCGCCGCCCCCGACCGGGGGGCGCTGGCCGTCCTCCACCACTGGCTGGCCGTCCGCTACCTGGCCGACCTGGTGACCCGTTTCGCGCCGGCCCACTGGTCGAAGGACCGGATCGGACAGGCGGTGGCCCGCCTGGACGAGGCCCGGGCCCACGCCGCCGCGTGGCAGTCCTGACCGGACCGGCTTCGGGTCCCGCTGCTACCGGCCGGTAGGTTCTCCCCCATGGCCCAGCCCGTTCCCCTGGCCCAGCCCGTTCTCGTCGGGGTGGGCGAGATCAGCCAGCGCCCGGGCGCCGATCCCGTGCTCTCGCCGCTCGACCTCATGGCCGAGGCGGCGCGGCGGGCGGACGCCGACAGCCGGGCCCGGCGGTCCCTGCTGCGGGCCGTCGAGGTCGTGGCCGTGCCCAACATCTTCTCCTGGCGCCACCCCGACCCCGGCGCCGCCCTGACCGCGCACCTCGACCTCCCCGGCGTCCGCCGGACGCTCCTGTCCACCATCTCGGGCTCGTCGCCCCAGTTCCTGCTCAACGAGCTGGCCGACGACGTCGCCGCCGGGCGGCTGTCGGTCGCCCTCGTGACCGGCGGCGAGGCCATGCACAGCCGGCGCCCGGGGGTGGCCACCACGGGCCGGTGGGCCGAACCGAAGTGGAAGGACGGCGGGCCGCCGGCCACGGTGGTGGGCGACGCCACGACCTGCTTCGGCTCCTACGAGATCGCCCACCAGGCGGCCATCCCCCTCACGGTCTACGCGCTGTTCGAGACGGCCCTGCGGGCCGCCGCCGGCCGGAGCCTGGAGGAGCACCAGCGGCGGCTGGCCGAGCGGTGGGCGGGCTTCTCCGAGGTGGCCGCCACCCGGCCCGAGGCCTGGACCCGCCAGGCGTTCACCCCGGTGGAGATCCTCCCCGGGCCGGGCAACCGGATGGTGACCTTCCCGTACACGAAGCGGATGTGCGCCAACCTCGACGTCGACCAGGCGGCGGCCGTCATCCTGTGCTCGGACGAGGCGGCCCGGGCCGCGGGCGTGCCGGCCGAGGCCATGGTCCACCTCCACGCCGGGGCCGACGCCCACGACAGCTACCTGGTGACCCGGCGCTGGTCACTGGCCGAGTCGCCGGCCATCGCCGCCGTGACGGGCGACGTCCTGGCGGGCGCGGGCGTCACCGTGGACGACGTGGGCCGCTTCGACCTCTACTCGTGCTTCCCCTCGGCGGTGGAGGTGGCCATGGACGCCCTCGGCCTGAAGGGCCCCGAAGGCGGCGACGAGCGCCCCCTCACCCTCACCGGGGGCCTGTCCTTCCACGGCGGCCCGGCCAACAACTACGTCACCCATTCCGTGGCCGCCATGGTGGAGGCGTGCCGGGCCGACCCTGGATCGCTCGGTCTCGTCACCGGCGTGGGGTGGTTCCTGTCCAAGCACTCCGCCGGCCTCTGGTCGACCCGCCCCCCGGCGTCGGGCTACCGGCGCATCGATCCCGCCACCACCCAGGCCCGGATCGACGCCGGCCCGTTCCGGGAGGCGGCCGGCCGCTTCACCGGTCCGGCCACGGCGGAGGCCACCGCGGTCAGCTTCAGCCGGGACGGCACCCCGGAGAGCGCGGTGGTGACCGCCCTCACCGCCGACGGCCGGAGGGCACTCGCCAACTGCTTCGACGAAGCCATGCTGGTCGCCATGACGACCGAGGAGTGGGCCGGGCGTCCGGTCCAGCTCACTACCGACGGCACCACCAACACGGTGGTGGGCTAGACCGCCCACACGGGGGGCGGGAACGACCGGCCGGCGGGGCCGGTCGGGAGGATCAGCAGGCGGCGGCCGCCGGGGAACGGTCGGCCCGCTCCGGTCCGGTCTCGAGGCTCCGGCGCAACAGGGCCAGCGCCTCGGCCTTCATCTGGCACACCCGGGACTCGGTCACACCCAGCTCGACCGCGATGTCGACCAGCCGGCGCCCCTCGAAGAACGCCCCCACGACCACGGTGCGCATGCGGGGGGGCAGGGCGGCCACGGCCGCCATCACCTGGGTGCGGCGCTCCCGCTCGAGCACGGCCAGGGCCGGGTCGGCGTCGGCGGCGAGGAAGGCGTCGGTCTCGTCGGCGGTGGCGAAGACGATGTCGTAGCTGAGCACCGTGCCCCGGTGGACGTCCTCCTCCAGGCGGGCCAGCTGCGAGCTGGACATGCCCATGCGCTCCGCGGCCTCCGAGGCGGTGGGCAGACGGCCGAAGGTCCGGATGAACTCCTCGTCGACGGCCTGGCGGGCCCGGGCCCGGGACCGGGTGGAGCGGCTGGCCCAGTCGCGGCTGCGGAGGTCGTCGAGGACGGCGCCCCGCATGCGGCTGCGGGCGTGGTGGGCGAAGCCGACGCCCCGGTCGGGGTCGTAGCTGCGGGCCGCCTGCACCAGCCCGAAGAGGGCGGCGGAGACGAGCTCGTCCCGGGAGACGTGACGGGGGATCCGGCCCATCATGTCGGCCACCACGTTGTTGACCAGGGGCAGATGGCGGCGGACCAGGTGATCCTGGTCAGGACGGGAGACAAGGTCGACGGAGGGCACGTCGAGATGATCAGGGTCAAAGGCACTCCCCCTCAATCGGCCGCGGGGATGAACCGGCGGTGGCCAGTCCGGCCCGATCGGAGGGGGTCCCCATAGTCAAGATGACTGGTCCCCGCCGGCCCGGCATGGTTCGATGGCGAGGCCGTGGACGCCGATCGAAGCTCCGGGGGCAGCTGGCGAGCGCTGGTGGTGGACGAGTGGGCGCTGTTCCGCCAGGGGGTCCGCAGCGTGCTGGTGGCGCTCGGGATGGCGGTGGTCGACGACGTGGCCGGCACCCCCGACGCCCTCTTACGGCTGTGGTCGGCCGCGCCGGACCTGCTGGTGGCGGGGAGCCCGGCCCAGGGCAGCGTGGCCGAGCTCGTCGCCAAGGCGAAGGAGGCCCAACCGGGCCTGGCCGTGCTCGCCCTGCTGCCGGTGGCGGAGGGGGGCCAGTTCCGCGCCGTGCTGGCCGCCGGCGCCGACTCGGTGCTGACCCGCACCGCCGGGCCGGCCGAGCTGGAGGACGCGGCCCGCCGGCTCGTGGCCGGGGAGCGGGTCCTCCACGCCGCCGCCGTCCTCACCGGGATGGTGGGGGGTGCCGCCCCGAAGTCGACGGGCGCCGCCGCCGAAGGGCTGCTCACGGCCAAGGAGCGGGAGGTCCTCTGGCTCCTGGCCCAGGACAAGTCGAACCGCCAGATCGCCGCCGCCCTGGTGGTGAGCGAGTCGACCGTCAAGTCCCACCTGAGCCGCCTCTACGAGAAGCTCAAGGTCCCCGGACGGCGGGAGGCGGTCCGGCGGGCCATCGAACTCGGCTTCCTCAGCTGAGGCCGGCCGGGCCCGGCCCCGGCTTCACTCCTTGATGGACTCCAGGATCTCCACCCACGGGAGGCGGCCCTCCCGGATGAGGTGGGGATCGGTGCCGGTGGCGTCGACCACGGTCGAGGGCAGGCCGTCGCAGCGGCCGCCGTCGAGGACGACGGGCACCGTGTCGCCGAAGGCGTCCACCACCGCGGCGGCGGTCTGCAGCGCCGGCTCCCCCGGGTTGAGGATGGCGGTGGCCACCGCCACCGGGCCGTAGCGGGCGCACAGCTCGCGGGCGTTCACGTTGCCCGACATGCGCAGCCCCACCGTCAGGTCGTCGTCGCCGAGGTCGGCGGCCAGGTCGGGATGGCGGGGCAGCACCAGGGTGAGCGCCCCGGGCCAGCAGCGGCGCATGAGCCGGCGGGCGGCGTCGGGGACGGCGGTGGTGAAGCTCTCGGCCTGGAAGATGGTCGCCACCAGCACGGGCAGGTCCTGGGTCCGGGACCGGCGGAGGGTGGCGAAGAGCCGGTCGGAGGCCCCGGCGGCGTAGGGGTCGACCGCCAGGACGTAGGCGGCGTCGGTGGGCACCCCCACCGGCAGGCCGGCGGAGAGGACCTGGCAGGCGTTGGTGATGGCCTCCGGACTGTCCGCCGGGAGCAGCTCGCTCATGATCGGGCCACCAGGACCCGGTCGCGGCCGGTGAGGTCGGCGCGCACCCCGACCTGGCGGTAGCCGGCCGCCGCCGCCCGCTCGGCCAGCGGCCCGGCCTGGTGCGGCGCCAGCTCCAGCACCAGGGCTCCCCCCGGGGTGAGCCAGCGCCGAGCCCCGTCGACGAGCACCTCGAGGGCCTCGGTTCCCCGGGGCCCGGGGACCAGGGCGAGGCGCGGCTCGTGGTCCCGGATCTCGGCCGGGAGGGCGGCGTACTCGGATTCGGCCACGTACGGCGGGTTGGAGACGATGACGGCCAGCCTCTCTCGCAGGGTTCGGGGGAGTGCTTCGTACCACACTCCCCGGGCCAGGCGCACCCGGGTGGCGGCCAGACCCAGCCCGGCGAGGTTGGCACCGGCCACGGCCAGGGCGGTGTCATCGACGTCGGTGGCCCACACCTCGGCCTCGGGCAGCTCGGCGGCCAG
>JBOGFE010000432.1:0-6604 GCA_050741935.1 Acidimicrobiia bacterium
GCCGAACCGACGCCTCCTCCCCCGCCCGCCGAGCCTTCCCCGCTGCTCATCTCCGTCCTGACCCGCCTGCACGAATTCGGCGTCTAGCGCCCCTCGACGTCGAACTCTCGTCGCTCAGGGCCCGGGACCTCCCGGGCCCTGAGTACGCTCCCGGTCGTGGCCCCGCTGGTCGAGCTGCGCAAGGTGTGCAAGCGGTTCGGGTCGCTCGAGGCCCTCATCGACATCGACCTGGCCGTGGACCGGGGCGAGGTGGTGGTCGTGGTCGGCCCCTCGGGCTCGGGAAAGTCGACCCTGTGCCGGACCATCAACCGGCTGGAGACCATCGACAGCGGCAGCATCCTGATCGACGGGCAGCCACTGCCCGAGGAAGGCAAGCCGCTGGCCCGGTTGCGGGCCGACATCGGCATGGTCTTCCAGAGCTTCAACCTGTTCCCCCACAAGACGGTCATCGACAACGTCATGCTCGGCCCGGTCAAGGTCAGGGGGGTGAGCAAGGCCCAGGCCCGGGAGCGGGCGTCCAGGCTCCTGGACCGGGTGGGGATCGCCACCAAGGCGGACCGCTATCCGACCGAGCTGTCCGGCGGCCAGCAGCAGCGGGCCGCCATCGCCCGGGCCCTGGCCATGGAGCCCAAGCTGATGCTCTTCGACGAGCCCACCTCGGCCCTCGACCCGGAGATGATCAAGGAGGTGCTCGACGTGATGCTGGAGCTGGCCGCCGACGGCACCACCATGATCGTGGTCAGCCACGAGATGGGCTTCGCCCGCCGGGCGGCCCGCCAGGTCGTGTTCATGGACCAGGGCCGCATCCTCGAGATGGCGCCCCCCGACCGCTTCTTCGAAGCCCCCGAGTCAGCCCGGGCCCGGGACTTCCTGTCCAAGATCCTCGCCCACTAGATCTGCCCGACGGCGATGTCCACGGGGACCTCGGCCTCGACCGGCCGGCGACGGGCCCTCCGCTGGCGCCGCTCCAGGACGGTGGCGACCTGGGCCAGGGCGAGGTTGATCATGACGTAGATCAACCCGACCACGATGGCCGTGGGTATGACGTTGCCGATGTTGGTGTAGATCCGCCGGCCGCTCCGAGCAGCTCGGGGTAGGCGACGATGAACCCCAGGGCGGAGTCCTTGAGCAGCACCACCAGCTGGCTGATGACGGTGGGCAGCATGGTGCGGAGGGCCTGGGGCAGCAGGATCAGGCGGGTCACGGCACCCTTGCGCAGCCCGAGGCTGTAGGCCGCTTCGGTCTGGCCCCGGGGGACGGCGTTGATGCCGGCCCGGAAGATCTCGGCCAGCACCGAACCGTTGTAGAGCGTCAGCCCGATGACGAGCGCTTCGAAGCCGCCGATGTCGAGACCGAGCTCGGGCAGGCCCAGGAAGGCGAAGAAGATCAGCAGCACCAGGGGCAGGGCCCGGAAGAACTCGACCGTGACGCCGGCGGCCCGACGGAGCAGCCGGCGCTCGGAGAGGCGACCGACGGCCAGGGCCAGTCCGAGGACCAGGGCGAGCACGAGGGCCGCCCCGGCGGCCTTGAGCGTGGCGACCAGCCCCCGCAGCAGGATCAGCTGCACGCCCGATCGCGTGAACGGCTCCCAGAAGATCCCCCGGAGCTGGCCGGTGTCGGCCAGCCGCTGCACGACCACGGCGGCCAGGGCCACGAGCAGGACGACGCCGGCCACGGTCCCGGCCAGGATGCGGCGCCGGCCCTTGGGCCCCGGGGCGTCGAAGAGCGCGGTCGCCGTCACAGGACCGGCGCCATCATCGGACGACCCGGACCCGGCGCTCGAGGGTGTTGAAGGCGGCGCTGAGGGCCAACGTGAGCACGAGGTAGCCCGCCGCCGTGGTGAGCAGCAGGGGGAAGGTGGCGCTCGCATCCTGGTTCTGCAGCCGGCGCAGGATGCTGGTGGCCTCGGCGACACTGAAGGCCACCGCGATCGAGGTGTTCTTGGTCAGGGCGATGAAGACGCTGGACAGCGGCGGGATGACGGCCCGGAAGGCGAGAGGCAGCACCACCAGGGTGAGGATCTGGGAGAAGGGCAGGCCGATCGACCGGGCCGCCTCGATCTCACCCGCCGACACCGAGCTGATGCCCGAGCGCACCACCTCGCACACGAAGGCCGAGGTGTAGGCCGTGAGGGCGATGACGGCGAAGGTGACGAACGAGAACCGGATGTCGAGGCGGGGCAGCCCGAAGGCGGAGAAGACGAACACGAGGGTGAGCGGCGTGTTCCGCACCACCGTCACGTAGAACCCTCCCACCCAGCGCAGGGGGGCGATGGGACTCACCCGCATGACGGCCAGCACGGTCCCGAAGACCAGCGAGAGGACCCCGGCGGTGGCGGCCAGGCGCACGGTCATCAGGAAGCCCTCGAGGATGACGCCGCGCTGCTCGACCACGAAGTCCACGGGCGTCGCCTACGGTCGCACGGCCCGGGAACTTCCCGTCCGGCCCCGGTTCAGTACCGGTTGACCGCCGGTGGCGCGGGCGCCTCGACCCCACTCTTCCCGAGCGTGGCGTCGAAGGCCTCCTTCCAGCTCCCGTCCGCGTAGATCTCCTCCAGCGTGTCGTTGAGGAAGTTGCGGAAGGCGGTGTCGCCCTTCTTCAACCCGATGCCGTAGGGCTCCATGCTGAAGGCCTTGCCGACCACCTTGAACTTGCCCTCGTACTTCGGGTCGGAGGCGTAGCCGGCGAGGATGATGTCGTCGGTGCTCACGGCATCGATCTGGCCCGCCTCGAGCTGGTCCACGCACTCGGTGTAGGTGTCGAACTCCACCGGCTCGGCGTCCGGATAGTTGGTGCGGATGTTGCCGATCGGCGTCGAGCCGGTGGCGGCACAGACCCGCTTGCCCGCCAGTGTCTCGGGGCCGGTGACGGAGCCGTCGTCCTTGGCCACCAGGAGGTCCTGGCCGGCGACGTAGTACGGGCCGGCGAAGTCGATCTGCTCCTTGCGCTTGTCGTTGATCGTGTAGGTGGCGATGACCATGTCGACGTTGCCGTTGGCGATGAAGCTCTCGCGGTTGGCCGAGACGGTCTCGACCCACTCGATCTTGTCGGGTTCGATGCCGAGCTTGCCGGCGATGATCTTGCCGACCTCGACGTCGAAGCCCTCGGGCTTGTCGGTCTCCAGGTTGATGTTGCCCAGACCGGGCTGGTCGAACTTGGTGCCGATCTTGATGACACCGGCGTCGGCCAGCCGGGCCATGGTGGAACCGGCCGGGAACTCGGTCGTCTCCTGGACGTCGGGCTCGGGAGCGGCGTCCTCGTCGCCGCCACCGCAGCCGGTGACGACCAGCGCAAACGCCGCCAACAGGGCATACCACAGGCGCAGGGAATGCTTCATGCTGTGACTTGTATCACACGAGCCGGGACGGGCGGGCCGCTCCGCGGTGTAACTTCGCTGCATGTCGGTTCGGGTCTTCGTGGTCGACGACACCACCCATGTCCGCAAGATGCTCGTCCAGATGCTCGAGCTCTCCGGCTTCGACGTGGTGGGTCAGGCCGCCAGCGGCGAAGAAGCGGTGGCCAGCGTGGCCGACGCCGATCCCCAGGTGGTGGTGGTCGACTACTCCATGCCCGGCATCAACGGCATCGACACCGCCCGCACCATCCGGGCCGGCCGTCCCGACCAGGCGATCATCCTCTACACCGCCTACCTCGACCCCGACGTGGAGCAGGAGGCGGCCAAGGCCGGGGTGTCCCTGTGCGTGGGGAAGATCGAGGGTCTCACCACCCTCGAACGCGACATCCGCCGGCTCGCCGGCGAGCTGTTCTAGCGCCCCGTCAACCCCGGCCGATGACGGCGAACTGGATGAGGGCCGCGCCCAGGATGAGGGCCAGGAGGACGGCCAGCACGATGGCGGTTCCCGACCTCATTGGGTACCGGCGGGCGGGAGCGGGCGCAGGGTGACGGCCGACCCCTCCCGCAGGCCCAGGGTTTCGGCGGCCGGGCTGCGGTCGAAGGCGAGCGAGACCAGCCCGTAGGAATCCACCACCACCACCAGCTCCATGGAGGCGGCCTCGGCGTAGGTGCCCACCCAGCGGGCCGTCCGCGGCTCCGGGCCGAACCCGACGGCGAGCCGGTCACCGGGTCGCAGGCCCAGGGCCATCAGCTCGCCGGGATCGAGGTTGAGCTGGAGGTTGCCGAACCGGTCCACCCACAGGACCTCGCCGGCGATGCCGTCGCCGTCGGGCCTGGAGAGGGGAACCAGCCCGGGCACCAGCGACAGCGGGTCGACCTCCTCGCCGAGCTCGGCCAGGTCGACCCCGGAGGCGAGGTAGCCGGCGGCGGGGGCGAACACGTCGCGCCCGGCGAAGGTGGGGCCGGGCGCCTCCATCTGGTACTCGGGGTTGGTGAGCGACACCACCCGCTTGGCTCCGCCGAGCATGGCCACCGCCGGGGCCAGCAGGCCGTTGTCGGGGCCGACCAGGTAGCCGGAGTCCACCTCGAGCGCCACCGCCCGGCGGTCGGTGCCCACTCCGGGGTCGACCACGCCGAGCACGACCCCTTGGGGCAGGTACTGGGCGGCCCGGGCCAGCGTGAGGGCGCCGGCCCGCACGTCGTGGGGCGGGATCTCGTGGGTGACGTCGATGACCAGGGCATCCGGGGCGACGCGCAGGATGACGGCCTTGCACACGCCCACGAACTCGTCGGCCAGGCCGTAGTCGGACAGAAACGACACAAAAGCCGGGTCGGCCATCAGGGCCTGCGCAGCAGGGACTGGTGGTCGGGGTTGGGGCCCCCGGCCACATCGCGATGAGCCGCCAGGCGAAGAGCCATAGTCACAGTCGACCCTAGCGGCGAGGGTCTCGCGGAGGACGTACCGGTGGTGGCTGGCGGGGCTGGGACAACCGGACGGGGGCGGGCCGAAAGACGGGGTCGTCGGGGTTTCCCCCGACGCCCGGGCCCGCCGGCCCGTCTACCCGGCCTGTGTGTACCGCGACTGCAGGTAGCCGTCGACGTCCACGTCGCGCACGCGGAAGGACCGACCGACCCGCACAGCAGGAAGGTCGCCCGCCCGGATGAGGCGGTACACGGTCATCGACGAAACCCGCATCAGCTGCGCTACTTCTTGCACCGTCAAGAAGCGCGCCTTCTCAAAGGACTGCGCCACGCGGTCACCCCTATCTCCACCCGCCATTCTCGAGGGTACGCCGTGTGACCGCAGTTGTCTAGGGCGAATAGAGCGCCACATGAGCGATGCCGCGCCGCAGAGATGTTACGCGACCACGGGAAGTGAAACCACACGCACCGTCACCACTGCCTGCGACCGGTCACGCCACGCACCGTTGTAACTCACTTCGGTTCCTGTTGACCCAATTCTCGCGACCGCTCAGTGGCGGCGGTGACAGCCTCGAAGATGGCCGACCGCATGGCCCGGGCTTCGAGAGCGGCCAGGCCGGCGGCGGTGGTCCCGCCCGGCGAGGTGACGGCGGCCCGGAGCGCTTCGGGGCCCTCGGGCCCCTCCGCCAGCAGCGTCGCCGACCCGAGCAGCGTCTGGATGACGAGGGCCCGCGCCACCGGACGGGGCAGGCCCACCCCGACGCCGGCGTCGACGAGGGCCTCGGCCAGGAGGAAGACGTAGGCCGGGCCGGACCCCGACAGGCCGGTGACGGCATCGAGGAGGGACTCGGGCACCCGGGTGACGGTCCCGACCGCGGCCAGGATCCGCTCGGCCCGCGTCATGTGCTCCTCGCCGGCATGGGTGCCGGCGGCGATCGCCGCGGCACCCCGGCGGACCAGAGCGGGCGTGTTGGGCATGGCCCGGATGACGGGATACCCGGGCACGAGCGCCTCGAGGGTGGCGAGCGTCACCCCGGCGGCGATGGACACCACCAGGGTGCCCGGCACCAGCGCCGAGGCGGCGCTCTCCAGGGCGGCGGGCACGTCGGTCGGCTTGACCGCCACCACCACCACCTCGGCCTCGGCCACCGCCCAGGCGGGCGCGGGAACCACCCGGACCTTGGGAAACCGGCCCTCCAGGACGTGGCGGCGTTCGGGAACAGGATCGGCCACGGCCAGGTCCTCGGGGTCCCAGCCGGCGTCGATCAGCCCGCCGAGAAGGGCCTCGCCCATCTTCCCGCCGCCCAACAGCGCCAGTCGGCTCATTTCCGTACGGTAATCGCCCGTCGGATGGCGAGGACGGCTCCGGCCACCGCCACCGAGAGGGCGGAGGCCAGGCCGATGGTGCCCCGGGCCGAGAACGACCCCAGGCAGAGGCCGGCCAGCACCGGGCCCGATGCCTGCCCGGCCCGCACGGCCGACACCCACACGGCCACCATCACCCCCCGGTGGGCGGGGGCCAGACCGGCTGCATAGGACTGGAGCGGCACGATGACCAGGGTCTCCCCCAGGCCGTAGACCACCATCGTCACCGCCACCACGACGACGCTCCCGGCCCACGCCACCCCGGCGAAGGTGAGGGCGAGCACGGCGAAGCCGGCCAGGACGAGATCCCACGTCCCGAAGCGGGAGGCGAGCCGCCCCATGGTCAGGGCCACCACCACCGAGGCCAGGGCGGGGAGGCCGAGGATGACTCCCCGGAGCGCCGGCCCGGCCCCGAAGCGCCGGTCGAGGTCGATGGGCAGCAGCGTGAGGACGGCCCCGAAG
>JBOGFE010000433.1:0-6472 GCA_050741935.1 Acidimicrobiia bacterium
GAGCGCCCACGACCATGACGCCGTCCCGCCCGCCGTCCACCTGCGCATGGTGCGTTCCGGTGACGGCGGGCGGACCTGGGGGACGAGCGTGCTGGTGGCCAAGCCCATGTGCGCCTGTTGCGGTACCCGCATGACCCAGGGCGGCGACGGGCCTCTGTTCGCCACCACCCGCTCCGCCTTCCTGGAGCTGAAAGACTCCTACGACGCCGTGCGCGACCCGATCCTGTCCACCTCGACGGACGACGGGGCCACCTGGTCGGAGGCGAGCAAGATCCACGACGACAAGTTCAAGATCAGCGCCTGCCCCGACGTCAGCGCCGGCCTGTCGGTGGACTCCACCGGCCGGCTCCACGCCGCCTGGTACACGGGCACCGAGGCCCACCCCGGGGTCTTCTACGCCACCTCCGACGACGATGGGAAGAGCTTCACCAAGCCGGCCACCCTCCTCACCGGCGAGTGGGTCCCCTACGGCGACGTGAAGCTGGCCCTCGACGGCGACGACCACGCCTGGATCGCCTTCGAGGACCGCCGGAAGGACCAGGACCAGATCCGCCTGGTGCGCATGGACCGGGAGGGACGGGCCGCCTTCTCCGAGACGTGGACGGGCACCGCTCCCGACATCACCGCCGGCGACGGCTTCGCGGTGGTGACCTGGGGCACGCAGGGCGAGCACGACGCGGCCGGCGCCGTCGGACTGCTGGTGGCGAGGCCGGGCACTTGAGCGCCCGGCGGGCGGGCGCCGCCCTGCTCCTCCTCCTCGGGATGGCCGCCACGGTGGCCCTGGCCGGCCCGGCCCAGGCCAAGACCACCCCCGCCCCCGACTACGGCGCCCGCCTCCTGGGGACGGACGACGAGGTGCGCCTGGCCGACCTGCGGGGCGACGTCGTCGTCCTCAACACCTGGGCCACCTGGTGCAAGCCGTGCAAGGAGGAGATGCCCGACTTCCAGGCCCTCCACGAGCGTTACCGGGCCGACGGCCTGCGGGTGATCGGGGTCAACACCGACGAGGGCCGGGGCGACGCCAAGGTGGCCCGCTTCGTCGAGCAGATCGGCGTCACCTTCGACATCTGGCGCGACCCCAGGAACCGCTTCGCCGACGACTTCCGGGTGCTGGGCCCGCCCGAGACGTTCCTGGTCGACCGCCGGGGTCAGATCGTGCGGCACTGGCGGGGCCAGATGGACCCCAACGCCACGGAGAACATGTCGTCCATCCGGGCCGCCCTGTCCGGCGAGGCCGACACCGCCGGCGCGGCCGGCACGGTGGCCACGGCCGGGCTGCTGATCGCCTTCGGGGCGGGTCTCCTGAGCGTCCTGTCGCCCTGCGTGCTCCCCCTGGTGCCCAGCTACGCCTCGGTGGTGGCGGGGGTGAGTCTCGGCCGGGCCCGGCAGCGCCAGCCCGTTCCGGCCGGGGCGGGCCCGGCGGAGCAGGGATGGTCGGCCGGCGAGGCGGGGCAACCGATGGGGGCAGCGGGTTCCACCCGGAGCGGCGCCCTCCGGGCCGGGCTCGCCTTCGTAGCCGGCTTCTCCTCGGTGTTCATGGCCCTCGGGATCCTGGTCAACCGGGCGGGCGCCGCCCTCTCCGACAACCGGGAGTGGCTCACCCGGGCCGGCGGCGTGGTCCTCGTCGTCCTCGGCCTGCACCTGATCGGCATCCTGCGCATCCGGGCCGCCGACAAGGAGGTCCGGCTCCTGGAGATGGGCGGGGGTTCGGGGGGTCCCCGGGGTCTCAGCGGCCGGGCCGGCTACGCCGGCGCCTTCCTGGTCGGGGTGGCCTTCGCCGCCGGCTGGAGCCCGTGCATCGGGCCGGTGCTGGCCGGCATCCTGACCATGGCCGCCGCCGGTGGCTCCACCCTGGACGCCGCCGTGCTGCTGGCCGCCTACTCGGCCGGGCTGGCCATCCCCTTCCTGGCCGCCGCCCTGGCCCTCGACCGCTTCCTGGCCTGGTCGGCCCGGCTGCGCCACTCCTGGCTCCCGGTGGCCGAACGGGTCAGCGGCGCCCTGGTCCTGGCCATCGGAATCCTCCTCATCACCGGCGTCTTCTCCCGCCTGGCCTCCTGGCTGGCCTGACGCCACGAGGTGCGTGCACTTTCGACGCTCCGAGCGTCAGAACTGCACGCGCCTTCAGCCGTTCGGGTCGTCGAAGAACCCCGGCAGACGCCGGGTGGAGGTCGTGGTCGACTCCTCCGCCGGCGCCGTCGTCGTGCTGGCCCGGCCGGGCGCCGTGGTGGTCGAGGTCTCCGGTGCCGGCGACGGGCTCGAAGCCGGTTCCGGCGCCGGGTCCGAACCCGGCTCCGGGGCGGAGGCGGTGCTCGGCCCGCCGACCACGGCGTCGGCCCTGAGGTCCTCGAACAGGCGGGCGGCGGCGGTGGTCAGGTAGACCACCGACTGGCCCCCGGCGCTACCCACCCGGCCGGGGGCGACCACGTTGCGCAGCCCGGCGGGGTCGAGGCGACGGGCCAGGGCGGCGAGCCCCGGCAGCCGGTCGCGGGGAACATCGAGGCGCACGTAGTTGACGAGCACGCCCAGCCAGCGGGCGATGCCGTTGTCGTCGGCCACCTCCGCCCGCATCTTGGCCAGGGCGGCCAGCATGACCAGGCCCTGGTTCTCCGAGCGGGAGAAGTCGCCGTTGGCCACGTCGTTGCGGTTGCGGGTGAAGGCGAGCGCCTCCGGCCCGCTCATCTTGTGCCAGCCCCGCTCGAAGCGGGCCCCGGACGCCTTGTCGTTCATGCGCCGCTCGACGAGCACGTCGACACCGCCCAGCTCGTCGACCATCTTGGTGAAGCCGGAGAAGCCGGTGAGCACGTAGTAGTCGACGGGCAGGCCGGTGAGGCGCCGGACGGTGGCGGCCAGCAGGTCGGGGCCGCCGAGGGCGAGGGCGTTGTTGATCTTGCCCCGGCCGTGGCCGGGGATCTCGACCCACGAGTCCCGGGGGAAGCCCAGCACCGTGCCCTGCCCGCTGGCCGGGTTGACGGCCAGGAGGTGCAACGAATCGGCCCGGGTCCGGAACAGGTCCTCCCGGGGCCGGGCGTCGGACCCGGCCACCAGGATGAACACCAGGTGGTCCGGCACCGGTTCACGGCTCGTGAAGGGGATGGCGGCGGCGGGCGGAGCTCCGTCGGGCGGGATCATCCCGCTGCCGCTGCGAGGTTCGGCCCGGGACCGGACGTCGGCGACGCCGTCGACGAACTGGTCGGCCGGCGGCCGGGACCCCGCCGCCGGCGAGACCGTGGACGGGGTCAGGATCCGCGGTCCGGGGGTGGAGGTGCTGGTCCCCTCGGGAACCCCGATGACCGCCGCCGGCGCCGGACGGGGCCGGGCACAGCCGGCCGGCACGACCACGGCCAGCGCGGCCACGACCACCCCGACGAAGCGCCCCCCCTTCCCCATTGCCACCACGGTAGGCGACGGCCGCGCCGGGTTCGGGTCATCCCCGGCGGCGAAACCCGGTTGCCGCCGGCGGGCGGCGGGTAGGTGCCGGGACACGTATGGACGGCGGGAGGGGTGCCTGGGGCCCGGGCGCGGACGACGAGGACTCGGAGCTGGCCGAGCTCAGCCAGAAGGTGGCGGCCCAGGAGAGCCGGGAGAGCATCCTCCAGCGCCTGGTGGAGACCGCCTGCGCCGTCCTGGAAGGGTGTGCCACCGCCAGCGTCACCCTGGTCGACCGGAACCGGGCCACCACCGCCGCCAGCACCGACGAACGGGCCCGGGACATCGACCGGGCCCAGTACGACACCGGCGCCGGACCGTGCCTGCGGGCGGTTCGCAACCGCAAGCCCGTCTTCGCCCCCCTCCACGACCCCCGCTGGCCGCTCATCCGGGAGGCGGCCATGCGCCACGGGCTGGTGGCGTCGCTGTCCGTGCCCATGCTGGTCGGGGAGGTCGCCTTCGGAGGCCTCAACCTCTACAGCGCCGACCCCGACGGCCTGCGGTCGGAGGGCGACGAGGTGGCGGCCACGCTCCTGGCCGAGCAGGGAGCGGTGGCCTTCGTCGCCGCCCACGCCCTGGAAGTCGAGCGCCGCACCGCCCTCACCCTCCAGCGCAGCCTGCTGCCCGGCGAGCTGCCCGCCGTCGCCGGCTACGACCTCGCCGCCGGCTACCACCCCGCCAGCAGCACGGCCGAGGTCGGGGGCGACTGGTACGACGCCTTCCTCATCGGCGACGACGGGGCCATGGCCGTGGTGGTGGGGGACGCCGCCGGCCACGGGCTCGAGGCGGCCTCCCTCATGGGCCAGGTCCGGACCGGCCTGCGGGCCTACGCCCTCGAGGGCCGCGATCCCGCCACCTGCCTCCAACTGCTCTCCCACCTCGCCGAGGCCAGCGACGGTGACACCGACTTCCGCTTCGCCACCGCCTGCCTGGTGCTGGTCGACACGGCCACCGGGATGTGCCGGGTGGCCAACGCCGGCCACCCGCCGCCGGTCCTGCGGGAACCGGACGGCACCGTGCGCTTCGTGGGCGGCATGGGCGGGACTCCCATCGGCATGGCCGTCCCCGGCCCGGTCGACGAGGACTTCGTCGCCCTCGAGCCCGGAACCGTGCTCGTCCTGTACACCGACGGGCTGGTGGAGGACCGCCGGCGGAGCCTCGACCAGGGGCTGGAGGAGCTGGCCGGAGTGATGGCCGCCCCCGTGTCCGACTCCCAGGAGCTGTGCGAGCGCATCGTCGGCGCCCTCCTGGCCGACCGCCTCCAGGAGGACGACGTCGCCCTGCTGGCACTGCGCCGGACGACCTGATCGGAAATCCGTACCACCACGGAGGCGCCGGGCCCGCCACCTCCTTAGCGTGGCGCCGAACCACGACCCGAGGAGGAACCATGGCCGGTGCCACCGACCTCGCCACCGCGATCATCGAAGCCTTCAACGACGCGGACTGGGACCGCATGCGCAGCGTGTGCTCCCCCGACATCGTCTACCAGGAGACGGGCACGGGCCGCGACATCCAGGGGGTGGAGGACTACCTCGACCTGGCCCGGACGTGGCGCCAGGGTTTCCCCGACGTCACCGGCAAGATCAACACCGCCCTGGCCGACGGCGGCACCGTCGCCCTCGACATCACCTGGACCGGCACCAACACCGGCCCGCTGATCACGCCGGCCGGGGAGATCCCCGCCACCGGCAAGCCCATGCAGGTCGTCTCGACCGTCTGGTTCCAGGTCGCCGGTGATCGGGTGGAGGAGGTCCGCAACCACCTCGACCTCGCCGGCATGCTCGGACAG
Source organism: Acidimicrobiia bacterium (assembly GCA_050741935.1). Lineage (GTDB taxonomy): Bacteria > Actinomycetota > Acidimicrobiia > IMCC26256 > BP-133 > CAWBJP01. Next base: position 5,216 of record JBOGFE010000433.1, read on the forward strand.
CTCGGCCTGCTACCCGGCTGACCGGGAGCGGTAGTTTCTCCGGATCGCCAGGGAGACGCAGGTCGCAGTCATCGGAGGTGGGTCGTGGGGAACCACGGTCGCCTCCCTCTGCGCCCGCAACACCCGGACGCTCGTCTGGGCCCGCCGCCCCGAGGTGGCGGAGGAGATCGAGAACAAGCACACCAACTCCGCCTACCTCGGGGACCGACCGCTGCACCCCCGCCTGCGGGCCACGGCCTCCCTCGAGGAGGCCGCCTCGGCGGCCGACGTCCTCGTCATGGGCGTCCCCTCCCACGGCTTCCGGGCCGTGCTGGAGGCGGCCGAACCCCACGTGCGGCCCTGGGTGCCGGTGGTCAGCCTGACCAAGGGCCTGGAGCAGGGCACCCACTACCGCATGACCGAGATCATCGACGAGGTCATGCCCGGCCATCCCGCCGGCATCCTGGCCGGCCCCAACCTGGCCCGGGAGATCCTCGACGGGATGGCGGCGGCGGCGGTCATCGCCATGCCCGACGCCCACGTGGCCGGCGCCCTCCAGGACGTGTTCCGCACCACCCTGTTCCGGGTCTACACCTCCACCGACGTCATCGGGGCGGAGATCGCCGGGCCGCTCAAGAACGTGTTCGCCATCGCCGCCGGCATGGCCGCCGGCTTCGGGGTGGGCGAGAACACCCGGGCCCTCATCATGGCCCGGTCCCTGGCCGAGCTGACCCGCCTGGGGGTGGCCATGGGCGGCCGGCCCGAGACCTTCGCCGGCCTGTCGGGTCTGGGCGACCTCCTGGCCACCTGCAACAGCCCCCTGTCCCGCAACCGCCATGTGGGCGTGGAGCTGGCCAAGGGTCGCACCATCGAGGAGATCATCAGGGACATGAACATGGTGGCCGAGGGCGTGAAGGCGTCCCGGGTGGTGATGGAACTGGCCGCCCAGCACGGCGTCGAGATGCCCATCGCCCGCGAGGTGTACAGCATCGTCAACGAGGGCCGTACCCCCGAGGAATCCTTCCGGGGTCTGATGCGGACCAAGCCCACCACCGAATCCGCCGCCGGCTGAACTCAGCCGGGACCGGGCGAGGGCCAGTCGTCGAGGGTGGCCAGGAACTGCCGGCGGACCTCCTCCACCTGGTCGTCCACGTCCTCCCGGCGCCAGCGCCGGGTGTCCACCGGCGGGAGCACGGCCACGTCGACGGTGCCCGGGTGCACCAGCACCGACCCGCGCCACATGAGCTCGCCGGCGTTGCGGATCACGATGGGCACCAC
>JBOGFE010000434.1:0-6060 GCA_050741935.1 Acidimicrobiia bacterium
GGCCAGGGCCACGACCTCGTCGAGCGCGCCGGCGGCGGCCACCTCGTCGCCCACCACCAGGGCGAGGCGGTCGGGGGCGGACCCGGCCAGCAGCCCGGCCAGCTCCGCCAGTCCGCCGGCCACCGCCCCCCGCTCCACCACCGAGCGCGCCGGGACGGAGACGTCACCGTCCTCGTCGAGGACGTCCATGGGGATGGACACGAACACCGGTCCGGCCGGGGCGCTGGCGGCGTCGAGGAAGGCCCGGCGCAGCACCGGGCCCAGCTCCCCCAGGTGGCGCACCTCGTGCTGCCACTTGGTGCAGGCGGCCGCCAGCCCGACGAGGTCGCCGGCCAGGATCGGCTCGGCCAGCAGGTGGCGGCGGTCCTGCTGGCCGGCGGTCACCACCATGGGGGTGCGGTTGGCCAGGGCGTTGGTGAGGTTGCCGACGCCCCCGCCCAACCCGGCCGAGGTGTGCAGGTTGACGAAGCTCGGCCGGCCGCTGGCCTGGGCGTAGCCGTCGGCCATGGCCACGGCCACGTTCTCCTGGAGGGCCAGGATGTAGCGCAGCTCCGGGTGGGCGGACAGCTCGTCGATCAGGGGCAGCTCGGTGGTGCCGGGGTTGCCGAAGCAGTGGCGCACCCCTTCGCTGGCGAGGACCTCGATCAGCACCTGGCGTCCGGTCGTCATGGACGCCCAGGCTAGGCGGCGGGCCTGGACGGCCTCAGAAGGTCATGAGCGGGGAGCCGGTGATCTTCTCGACCAGGAAGTTGATGAAGAAGAACCCGAAGAAGACCACGTTGGCGGCGAGCCCCAGATAGGTCCATTTGGGCGGGCGGGCGGCCTTGGGCAACCGGCGGTTCAGGTAGACGAGGGCGAAGGGGAAGATCAAAGCACCGGCGTTCGACATGTTGGCCGACGTCTGGACGAGTGCCGCCGGCTGGGTGAGCGTGGTGATGTAGCCGACGACCACGAGCAGGATCACCATGAACGGGAAGTAGACCCGGCGGAGGTCACCCCCCGTCAGCCGCTGGACCCGGGGGCTGATGTTGGCGGCGTCGGTGGCGTTTCGCACCAGGGCCTCGAAGATGCCGAGCTGGGTGTCGAAGAGGATCAGGAACCCGATGAAGAGGGTCAGGTAGAAGACTCCCCGCCCATACTCCTGACCGAGGATGGTGGCGGCGAAGGTGTCGACGTTGCTGATGTCGGGCTGCTGGCCCGAGATCTGGGTCAGGTGGCGCATGAGGATGGTGGGCAGGTACATGCCGACCAACGCCCCGGTGAGGAAGATCCCCCACATGTCCAGGTAGAGGAAGCGCATCCAGCGCCGCCACACCGAGGCGTTGCGCTCGTCGTCGGGGAAGGTGAAGCCACAATCGCGCACCGGGTCCTGCTCGCCCCGCATGCCGGCCAGGAAGCCGACCCGGTGGCCCATGCCGTAGCCCTTGTCCCGGTAGTGGTTGAGGAAGAACCAGTTGAGCCCGGCGGCCAGGGCGGTGAAGCCGACCAGGCCGCCGATGGCGCTGGCGGTCACTCCCTTCGGTGGCCTGGCCGGGGTGACGAAACCCCGGATCCCTTCCCACCACACTTCCAGAGGTACGACGGCCACGGCGATGACGATCAGGAAGATGATCTGAATGGAGATGAGCGAGCCGTTCACCAGCTCGAGGCCGCGGGTGATCCGACGGAAAAGGAGGGTGATGCCGAGGACCGCCACGAGCAGCACGAAGGTCAGCAGCTCCACCCGGCTGGCATCGGCGTCGGCCGCCACCCGCCCCTCCATCAGGGCGAAGAGGCCTTTGGCCGCCCCCTTGGCCCAGCCGCCCAGGATGAAGGCGGAGAAGATGGCGAACAGAGACAGTGGGATCCACAGTCGCCGTCCCGGGGGCACGCGGGCGAAGGCGACGACCGGCACCTCTCCGGTTGCGATCACGTAGCGGGAGACCTCGACGTTGTAGATCACCTGCAGCAACGCGGAGATGGTGATGATCCACCCGATCCCGATGAAGCCGTACTTGCCCACGTTGAGCGGGCCCAGGAGCCATTCGCCGCTGCCGATGGCCGTGCCGAGGGCGATGAGGCTGGGGCCGACGGCGTACTTCAACGCCTCCTTGCGGCCGACCTTGGCGACGCCCCAGACCTCCTCGGGGGTGGGGAGGTCGACGACGTCGAGCGGGGGGCGGCTGACCCCGATCTGGGACATGACCCCCGACCGGCTCGTGACGGTGTCGCGCACGGTTCCCCCTCCCAGCCACGAATGTTCAACCGGCACTTAACCGTCCCACCGGTCGGACCGTCAAGCGAGGTGTCAGGCCGGTGGCGGGCTCCAGCGCTCGCGCAGCATCCGGTGGAGGATCTTGCCGGTGGCCGTCCGCGGCATCTCGGCTTCGGCGATGAAGGCGATCGAGCGGGGCCGCTTGTAGCCGGCGATGCGGTCCCGGCACCAGCCGATCACCTCCGCCTCGGTGGTGGCCTCGCCCGGGTGCAGGATCACCACGGCGTGGACCGCTTCCCCCCACTTGTCGTCGGGTACGCCGATCACGGCGACGTCCATGACCGCCGGATGGGTGCCGACCACCTGCTCGACCTCGGAGGGGTAGATGTTCTCGCCTCCGCTGATGATCATGTTGGCCTTGCGGTCGACCAGGTGGTAGTAGCCGTCCTCGTCGCGCCGGGCCATGTCGCCTACCGAGCACCACGGGCCCCGGAACGCCTCGGCGGTCTTTTCGGGGTTCTTCCAGTACCCGTCGAAGGCGTAGGGCGTCCGGGAGAAGAGCTCGCCGACCTCGCCGTCGGCCACCTCCACGCCGGCGGGGTCGAGCAACCGGACGGGCCCGGACCCGGTCCACTCCCGGCCCACCGACCCGAGCTTGGTGAGTTGCTCCTCGGGCCGCAGCAGCGTGACCCAACCTGCTTCCGTCGAGCCGTAGAGCTCGTGGAGGCCCGAGGCGGGGAACTGCTCCATGATGGCCAGCTTGGTGTCCCGGCGGGCCGGCGCCGACGAGATCATCAGCCTGGTGACGCGGCTCACGTCGTACTTCGACCGCGCCGGCCCGGAGAGGGCGAGCATCGTGATGTACTGCGTCGGCACCAGCGAGGTGAAGGTCACCCGGTGCCCGGCGAGCACGGCCAGGACATGCTCGGGGTCGAAGCTCCTCCGGTCCTCGATGACACAGGTGGCGCCCAGGTAGGCGAAGGCGAACGAGAAGTACAGCGAGTTCGCGTGGCACATCGGCATCACCAGCAGGGCGGTGTCGTCGGCCGTGAAGCGCATGTCGATGGCGGTCACCAGGGACATGACGGCGGTGGCCCCGTGGCTGCGGATGGCGCCCTTGGGCCGGCCGGTGGTCCCCGACGTGTACATCAGGGCCCAGGGGTCCCCGGGCGCCACCGCCACCCCCGGGTCGGCCGGCGACGCCTGCTCGATGAGGGCCTCGTAGCTCGACCAGCCCGGCGGTGGCGACCCGGCCCCGAAGTGGACGAAGCCACGGTCGGGTGGATCCAGGTCGTCCCGGATCGACAGCACCCCCTCGACGAGGTCGTGCTGCACCACGAAGGCGCGGGCCTCGCTGTGCCGGGCGATGTAGACGATCTCCGGCCCGGCGAGGCGGAAGTTGACGGGGACGGCCACCAGGCCGGCGCGGGCCAGCCCCACGTAGAGCTCCATCCACTCGACGCAGTTGTAGGCGAGCAGCGCCACGCGGTCGCCCGGGGTCAGCCCGAGGCCGAGCAGGCCATTGGCCAGCCGGCAGGCGCGCTCGTCCCACTGAACGAAGGTCAGCGACCGCCGCGAATCGAGGGCGCCGATCCGGTCCGGGCGCAACCGGGCCTGGGCCGCCACCATGTCCGCCACGAGCAGGAGCGCGCTCACGGCCGGAGGTTAGGTCGGCAGCGAGGCGGGCCTCCGGGTGCGCCGGCCGCCACCGGTTATCGTCCCTGGCCGTGACCGAGGGCAGCCAGAAGGCGATCGTGGCCGCATTCGTGGCCAACCTGGGCATCGCCGGGGCCAAGTTCGTGGGCTTCGCCTTCACCGGGGCGGCGTCGATGCTGGCCGAGGCCGTCCACTCGGTGGCCGACACCTCCAACCAGGGCCTCCTCCTGCTGGGCGGGCGGCGGGCCCGCCGCCCGGCCACCGAGCAGCACCCCTTCGGCTTCGGCCGGGAGCGCTACTTCTGGAGCTTCGTGGTGGCGGTGGTGCTCTTCACCGCCGGCGCCCTCTTCGCCCTCTTCGAGGGGGAGGAGAAGTTGCGCCACCCTCATGAGCTGAAGTCGGTCGCGTGGGCGGTGGGCATCCTGGCGGTCGCCATCGTGCTGGAGAGCTTCTCGCTGCGGACGGCCGTCAAGGAGAGCGCCCACGTCAAAGGCGACCTGACGTGGTGGGGGTTCATCCGCCACGCCAAGATCCCCGAGCTGCCCGTGGTCCTGCTCGAGGACGTCGGCGCCCTGTGCGGCCTGGTCTTCGCCCTGGCCGGGGTCGGCGTGGCCGAGGTGACCGGCAACCCCCGCTTCGACGCCGTCGGCAGCCTGGCCATCGGCGGCCTCCTGGCCGTCATCGCCATCATCCTGGCCATGGAGATGAAGAGCTTCCTCATCGGCGAGTCGGCCGCTCCCGAACAGGTGCGCCGCATCGCCGGTTCCATCGAGGGCACCGACGGCGTGCGCCGCCTGGTGCACCTGCGGACCGAGCACCTCGGGCCCGACGACCTGCTGGTGGTGGGCAAGATCACCGTCGATCCCGAGGCGGGAACGGCGGCCACCGCCGCCCTCATCGACCGGGCCGAGGCGGCGGTGCGGGCAGCCGTCCCTCAGGCCCGGCTCATCTTCTTGGAACCCGATGTCGAACAGGGCCCGCCACCCCTGCCGCAATAGGATCGAAGCATGAGCGTGGTCAAGATCAATGCCATCACTGTCCCCGAAGACCGCCGGGAGGAGTTCGAACGGCGCTTCGCCAACCGGGCCGGGGAGGTGGGCAAGTCTCCCGGGTTCGAATCCTTCGAGCTGCTGCGGCCCGACGACGGTCGGGAGATCTACTACGTGTACACCCGCTGGCGCTCCAACGAGGACTTCATGGCCTGGGTGAACAGCCGCGCCTTCCAGCAGGGCCACGCCCAACACGAAGGGAAGGGGCCGGCGGGAACGCACAGCGAGGTGCTCAGCTTCGAGGTGATCCAGCAGGAGGAGGCGGCTGTCCCCACCACCTCCGGAGAGAGCTGATCGACTCCCTGCGCGGCTTCCACTCGGGCTTCGCCTGGGTGGCCATCGCCGTCAACGCGGTTGTCGGGGTGGCCGGCCTGGTGGTGTGGCAGCGCCCGGCGCTCCGGGGGCGCTGGCTGGGGCCGCTCGTCGCCCTGGCCCATGGCGCCCTCATCGTCCAGGTCACGACGGGGGCGATCCTGGAGGGCTCCCCCCGCTTCGCGGTGGGCCGCATCCACATCTTCTACGGGTTCGTCGCCTTCGTGACCGTGGGGATCGTCGCCGCCTCCCGGGACCACATGCGGGGACGCCAGGAGATGTTCCTCGGCCTGGCCGGGCTCTTCCTCATGGGTGTCGGCCTGCGGGCGGTCCAGGTCATCTCGTGACCGGCAGAGAGACGTGCGGAGCACGGGTCGGCGGTTGGGGTTGGGGCCCCCGACCGCATCGCGATGAGCCGCCAGGCGAAGAGCCATGAGCACAGGGCGGTTGCGGGTGCTGCTCCTCTTCGGCGGCCAGTCGGCGGAGCACGACGTCTCCCGGGTGAGCGCGGTGGCCGTCGCCCACGCCCTCGACCCCCAGCGCTACGAGGTGGTGCCGGTCGGCATCACCCGGGACGGGCGCTGGCTCCTGGCCGAAGCGGCCCGGGCGGCGCTCGACTCCGGCGAGCGGCTGGACGCCTTTCCCGTCGACGGGCCCCCGGTGCGGATGGGGGAGTCGGCCGAGCTGGTGCGTCTCGACGCCCCGGCCCTGGCGCTCGGCCCGATCGACGTGGTCTTCCCGCTGCTGCACGGTCCCTACGGGGAGGACGGCACGGTCCAGGGGCTCCTGGAGCTGGCCGGCCTGCCCTATGTGGGGGCCGGCGTGCTGGGTTCGGCGGTGGGGATGGAC
>JBOGFE010000435.1:0-8362 GCA_050741935.1 Acidimicrobiia bacterium
TGCTTGCAGGGGTCCCCGGCCACGTCAACCACTCCTCGCCGGGCCCGGGTTCGGTGGTTTCTGGGTCGGAAAGGCTGAGGATCACTCCGGGCCTGTCCAGCTTTGCCTCATCCTCAGCGTAGTAGTCGTTAGAAGATCGGCCCGGACAGCAGAAGGCCCGGTTCTGGAAACCGGGCCTGACCTGCTCTCTCACTTGGTGGCGGGGGAGGGATTGCACCCTTTCACCTCAGTGCGGAACTCACGCTCGCGGCGGCGTGAGAAGCCGCTGGCCACACCGGATTTCTGCCGGCCCGACACCCTCCCGCCCCCGGCCGGTGGGAGCCGGCGGGGGCGGGATGGGTGCGGGTCACGTCGGATCAGACGGGACAGACGAGGGCGGCTCCGCCGGTACGTCGTGCGCCCATCTCGCCGGAGGCGCACACCGACAGGGTCAGCTCGAGCGATTCCCCGCCGACGTAGCCGAGCGCTTCGAACGTCTCCACCATGAGGCGGAAGTCGTTCCGGGTGTTGAGGGTCGAGTCGCGGACGATGCCGAAGTCGAGCTCGCCGCCGTCGAGGAACAGGAACGTGCCCGGGGCGAAGACGTAGGCGATCAGTGACGAGGGGAACGTGAGGGCCGCGCCGGCCGCCTGACCGCCGAAGACCTGACCACCGCCGGTCTTACCGTCCATGTACCAGCGGACGTCGATCCCGGCTGCGCCGAGCCACTCCTCGGTCTGTGCCTGCGTCATCTCCCTCGGCTCGTTGAGGCCGCGGGCGAAGTCGGCTCGGATGAGGTCGACGGTCCAGGCGGGGGCGAGGACGGACAGGCGGGCATCGGCCCGCATCCGGTGGCGGCTGCGGTAGCCGGCGGCGAGCTGGGCGAAGTGGGCGAGGACTTCCCGCCCTGCGCCGACAAGACCGGCAGACGTGACCGCCGCGCTGTTCGCCGCGATGGCGTCGAGCAGAGCCGTCTCGGCGCGCCTGGCGTGGGCGGCGGTGGCGAGGGTCATCCAGCCGTCGACCTGCTCCGGGTACGCCCTCGCGCCGAAGTTCCCGAACTCGACGCAACGGGAGATCGCCGACACGGCGTAGGTCCGCGGGGCGGCGCAGGTGACGTGGAGGCAGGCCTTCTCGGCACCGGCTCCGCCGGCTGCGTCTGCCGCCTCCGTGATGTACGACACAGCCCCGACGACGTCGCCGAGGGTGGGAGGCGGAACGAGGGTGATCGCTCCCCGGTCGGCGTTGAAGCCGGGCAGGGCGTCACGGACGGGGCGGGCGTCGGTGGCGGCGACGAACACGTCGTACAGCGCCGACGGCGGGCCGCACAACCCACCGGCCGCGGTCAGCGCCTCGTCGTGACTGCGGGCACGACGCAGCTGGGCACCGACCGAAGCGACGAGCGCTGAGTTCGCCTCGACCGCGTCGCGGCGCAGCGTTCGGCCCTCAGGGAAGGCGGTGCGGACCGTGACGACGGGGACGAACCCGCCGCTGCCTCCCCGCCGGTTGTGGGCGTCGGCGAGAGCTTCGGCGATCCCGGCACGGTCGGCGATCTCGACCCCGGCCGCCGAACGGATGCGAGTCCCCTCAGGGAGCTGCGGGCCGCGGCTGTCAGGGCGGTGCTGGCCCATCTCCCTGGCGGACGGGCGGGGACGGATGCGCTGACCGAGCGTCGAGAACAGGGCGGACTGGTCGGTGGGCGGCAGGGCGAGGACAGCTTCGGCGATCTGGTCGGGAGTGAGTTCAGGCATGGCGGCCTCCTGGTGGGCGCGTCGTCGGAAGGGTCGCCCGGTGGGGTGGCTGCTCACACCGTGGCCTGCTGGACGAGGTCCAACCCTTCCGGCCAGACGAGGTCTGCCGTGCCGAGATCGATCCTACGCCGAGGGTGCGACGGGCACCTGCCGGGCTGCCTCGTTGAGCGCCCGGAGTAGGCGAAGCACCGCCTTCTTCCCGAAGGCGGGTCGGTCGTCGTCCCGGCCGGCGGCGGCGAGCACAGCAGGCACCGCCCGCCACTTCGCAGGGTCGACCGGGATGAGCACCGCCTGCGAGCGACCCTCGACCCGAACGAAGTACGCCTCGGCGCTGCGCGGCTGATCGGGACACAGCGGCAGGCGACGGACCGCCACGACCGGCAGGCCCGACAGGCGACAGACCCTCGGGATGAGATCGGCCCGCAAGCCGGCCAGGAGCCGGGCGCGGTCCTCGTCGGTCAGCACGGCGGGTCGGACCGCTCGTACGGCTCGGCAGGCGGCTGCACACCCCACAGCACGACGAACGCCCGGAGGGCGTCGGGGTGGAGCGCCAGCCAGCGCCGGTACGTCTTCGACGCCAGCACCGCGTCGGCGTGCGCCTCGATGGCCGCCCACGCCTCCGCGGTCGGCCGGCTCTCTTCGTGGAGAAGCATCCACTGGTGGCTGCCATCGGGGAACCTGCCGAGGATCACCCCGTAACGGATGGCGTAGCCGACGGCGACCGCCTCGGCCATCTCGACCTCGAGCGCTGCGAACAGGTCGTCGTGGTCGTCGCTCATACAGCTCCCCGCCGCCTCTTCCGCCGGATGACCGTCCGACGCGCCTCGGGCTGCCCACCCCACACGCCGAACTTCTCGGCGGCGTGCAGCGCGTAAGCCAGGCACTCCACCCGGACCGGGCAGCCGGCGCACACCGCCACGGCAGTGCCGGCGGAGCCGCCAGGGACCGGGAAGAACAACTCGGGGTCGAGGCCCCGGCACGCAGCCCGCTCCCGCCACGGTTCCCTCAAGCGGAGGGCAGTCCCCTCGTCCAGCTCCATCGAACTCCTGTTCTACCCCAGCCGAACCCACGCCACCAGCCATCCCCTGATTCACCTGATTTCCGGACGCTCGCGCGCGTGCGCGAGGTCAGGCGTAGGTTCATTCGCCTCCCCGCCCGAGGCGTGCCCTCCCGGGCCGGGCACGGATCAGCGGCCCGCTCAGGCCGCCGCGGGTCCTGTCCCACCGGGCCGCCGCGTGAAGCCCGGCAGGCGGCCGTAGGGCGGCGCTGACGGCGACCTGGCGGCACGCCTGCCCCCGCTGGCCGGCCCGGATCGTTGCGGCATAAGGAAAGTCGACGCTGGCGGCGTGGTCTTCGGATCGGAATTCGTTGACCGTGCGGAGCATGACGACCGCCTCCGCTCCCCGCCCCCGCCCCGCTTGTGGCCACGACGTCGCGGCCTTCGGAGCGGTCTGGGGCTTCCAGCCTCGGGACGCTCTCGGCCTCGCCGTCTTCGCCTGCGGCCTCCTCGGTAGCTGCCTCGACCACGGCGACCACGCCGAGGTCGACGTGACCTTCGAGACCGACGCGAAGGGACTCCACGGCACCGCCCACCTCGTCTGACCCGAACCCCACCGACCATGGAGAACCCGATGACCACGACCGACCCGACACCTGACACGACCAAGGAGAAGCCCGCCATGAACCAGATCGCCTTCGTGATGCCCGGCAAGGTCTTCAACGTCCTCACCGGCGACCTGCTGCTCAAGGACGTGACCGTGAAGCTGACGAAGGCGCAGGAGACGATCCTCGACAAGGCCGAGCGGGTCGAGCGCAGCAAGGGCTTCGCCGCCCGGTTCGCGCTCACCACGAAGCAGGCCGACACCCTCATCACGCTCCTCAGCGAGACGATGGACTCGATCCGCCAGGTCAAGGGTCGGTCGCACCACGAGAACAACTCGCTGACCTACATGGCGAAGACCATCGACCGGATCGCCGCCGCCCAGGACGACGCCGCCGCCGACTCCTAGCCGACCGACCCGCCCCACCAGCCCCCCGGCCCGCCACGGTCCGGGGGCTCTTCGCGTGGGCAGGGCATGCTGGGTGAGTGCGGACACGTCGGACAGCCTTCCTGGTCGGCCTCATTGCGGCCGCCTTGTGGTTCGTGTCCGCCACCGTCCTGATCCCAGTTCGCGTCTCTTTCGACGCGGGAAGCCTTCGGTGCGGAACGGTCCTTCATCCCGACCAGCAGTCTGAGATTGCCCGGGTCTGCCCCAGCGTCACCGCCGAGCGACTCTCCGAGACCTGGCCCACGACCGCCATCTTCGGTGTCGCGACCGCGGCCTTGTTCGTCGCCGGACGTCTGGCTTGGCAACGCCGACGAGGCGTCATGAAGGTCTTGCTTGCCGGCGGGGCCGTCCTCGGGTGGTTCGTAATCACCGCCCTTCTCCTCACGTGGATCACAGGTGCCCACCGCGCTCGGGAGAACAGCGCCGCTCCGATCACGACGACGACCACGGCTGCGCCAGCGACGACGCGATGTGGGCAGCCGGCTTCGGACACGGGTCGTGACAGCGAGGCGGACTTCGATGGTGACGGCCGGCTCGACACGGCGTACCACCGGGAACGCACCGACGGCTCCGGGCTGTGGGACATGGGCGTGTGCCTGGCCACCGGGCAGTCCGACGATATCGAGATCGGTCCCTTCGAAGGCGTCTTCTACGGCCACGACCTCGACGGCGACGGTCGCGCCGAGCTCGTCTACGGCGGGACGAGTGCCATTCAGCAACTCGACCTCGTAGCGGTGTTCGTCGACGGACAGCTCCGGCCAGTCGAGGGGTCCGACCTGCTCCTCGCCTCTGGGCCACTGGCGGACGGCTCTGGTCAGGGCTGGGGCTGCGACGACATCGACGGCGACGGTCGGCGGGAGGTCATCCAGGTCACGGTGAAGCGTGAGGGAACCACCGCCCGGTGGACGAAGGAGGCGTACCGCCTGGCTGGGGTGACGATGCCCCTGGTCAGAACCTGGACCGGCACCGCTCCCGCAGCCGGCGATCCGTGGGAGCAGGCCGACTCGCTCGCAGGACGCTGCTAGGCGACGGCTCGGTCGGGGTGGCGACTGCCCCGCCGCCTCAACGACCGGCGGCCCTCAGCGGCCCGCAAGCGCCGCCTCGGGTGGGTGACAGCCGACCCGCTGCCAGCGGCTGGCAGGCGGCGAAATATCCAACGACGGCGTGAAGCCCACGGGGGCGGCGATGCTCACCGGCCGCTGATCGGGGCGTTCCATCACGGCGGTGGCGGCGTCGCAGACGCCGCAGACGCAGCGGACGACGAGGGCCGAGGGAGTACGGGTGCTCCCTCGCTCCTGCCACCAGAAGATCGGACGCCAGCACGGCGGATGACCGCCCATACTGTCGCCATGACTCAACGACGGGCAGGACGCATGACTTTGCTCGAAGCGAAGGCTCTCCTGGAAGCCTGGATCGCATGGGATCCGGCCAGCGGCGAACCGCCTCCGCATCAGCCTCTCGACCTCAAATCGATCCTGCTTACAGTCATCGACCGATTGCTACAGAACGACGGGAGCGTCAGTGCGTAGGGTGCGGAAAAGTTCGGGATTCCTGGCCTCGAACACCCCGCCGCGACTCCGCCTCGGTGGCGGCTGCCTTCCACGGCACGTCGAACGCCAGCCAGTAGCGGGCCGCCGCCAGCTCCCCCGCCGAAGCGTCGTCCTGTTCGACGGCGACGGCACCGACGCGGCGGAGCCGCCGCACAACCGCGTCGACCGCCTCGAGCGACACGCCGGCCTCGTCGGCGAGGGTCTTCCGCGACCAGCCCACGACCCGAACCCACGACGGGCCGGCGTGACCGGCAGGCCGCTCCGCGGTGTCCGTCGCCCGCCGGTACAGACCGTGGAGGACGGCCCGCTCAGACGGCGTCAGGTCGAGTCGAGCGACCCAGCCGGGGGCGGCGACGCTCACCGCCCGCTGATCGGGGCGTTCGTGCAGGGCGCTGCCAGCGTCGACGACGCCCCCGCAGACGCAGCGGACCACCAGAGCGTCGCCGTCGAAGCTGCGTTCACCTTCGGCGAGGTCAGCCCGGCATGCCGAGCAGCGGAACACCACGCCTCGGAACCGCTTGCCGCTCACCACGACCGCCCCACCTCGGAGCTGGGGGCATGATCGGCCCATCGCTCACAGTCGCCGGTGTCGTCCCACGACGACCACCCACACCCATCCTCCGCTCGTCGAAGCAGGCAGGCGATCACAGAGCGCACGTCGTCCTCGACCGGCAACGGGTACTTGTGGACCAGGAGGCTCGCCGCGTCGGCTGGCGTCATCCCAGCGGCCATCTGCGCCTGGGCGAGACTGATGAGTGTCGCCCGGCCTCCACGGTTGGCCGGGTCGTCCCACTCGTCGTCGAACTGCTCGGCTAGGGAACTGTGCTCGGCCCGTTCGATCCCGGCGACAGCCAGCTCGTCACGGAGGCGACGGACGAACTCGGCGACCAGTGGGGCGCGCACCGGCGGTCGCTGCGAAGCGAGGCCGCCCTTGGGCCTTGAACCTTCCGGCTCTAAAGCTCTGAGGGCTGAAGGCTCTCCTTGATCTAGTCGCGCAGTTGGCGCGCACGCACCGCGCACCTGGCGCGCACCGGCTCCGCCGTCACCCCGCGGCCGGCGGACGAGTTCCCGGATCTCAGCGCCCTCACCTTCGGGGTCGAGGAGCTTCCCCACGGCGACGGCGTCAAGCCGAAACCAGTTCGTGGCGTGGCCCTTGAAGCGGTGCTTCCCTCGCAGGAGGAGTCCCCGAGCGAAGACCCGATCCAGCGCCCTCTTCGCCTGGTGCTGGGACACCGGCGTGCTGAGCATCTTCGTCAGGCTCTTCGCAGCTTGCGGGCCGGACAGCGCCACCCATCGGAGTCCGTCCGCCCAGGCGGGCGCGTCGTAGAGGCGGGGGTCCATGGTCCGGGCGGAGCCGGGTTGGTCGGGGCGGCATAGGAAGGCGACGAGCTTGAGCACCGCCGCGTCGATGAGCCGCGTGTCTACGCCCATGATTTCCGCCAGCCGACTCTCGCTTGCCCGACCGACCTGCTCATAGAGCCGCCCCTCGTCGGCTGCGTTGTCGTCCGCTTCCCTGTCGTACCTCGCTGCTACGTTCTTCATCGACGGACTCCTCTGTGTGACCTCGTCGCTTCGGACGGACCCTCGCTTCGTGACCTCGTTGCATGGGACGGCTCCTTCGCTTGGGGTTCGGGTTGTTCGTCGTGTTGGTGAGCGCCATCGCCTGGATGCGCCGGCCCCGGTCCGCCGCCGGGGCCGGCTCGCGTCCGGGAGGTCATCGCACGCCCTCAGCCGGTAAGGGCGCGGTCAACTCGCCCTCCGGCTCTGTCCGAGCGGCTGGCCCTGACCGCCGCTTCTCCCACGGCACCTCGATGCCCGCGTCGTGCGCCAGCGCGACGAGCGCCGCCAGCAGCGACCGGCACGCCCTCGGGTTGCCTCGCAGGGCGTCGGTCGGGTGCTGGTCGGGGAGAGCGACGGACGGGTCCGTCGCCCCGCTCATGCGCTGCGCCGCTGGGAGTGCCGTGCGGTGTCCCTCCGGAGGTACTCCTCGAAGTCGCTGAGGGCGATCCGCCGCACGTGCCCGGAGCCAAACGCCGGGAAGCGACCCTCCCTCAGCCACGTCCTGATCGTCGAGGGGCGCACACCGATATGCGCCGCAGCCTCGTCGATGGTGAGCCATCTGTCTGACATCCCGAACACCCAGATCCTTTCCTGATCGTCGGGCTGGGTAGGCCCTTTTCCTTGCGACAGCCTGGGGTTCGGGATGAGGCGACCCGGCGGCGATGCCGGGTGCTCACGCGGGGGAACCTATACCACCGTTACCCGAGGGGGCAACACCTGTTCGGGTAGAGTCAGCCCCGGCTTTGCCGTCATAGGTGACCGTGGGGGCGACAAACGCCCCGGCCGCTGCACCAACAACGCCGGGGCCGGCCGACCCTGATCAGGAGGATCGACGGATGGACACGGTAACGACCGGCGGGCAGCTCCGCTTCGCTCTCTACGCCCGCACCAGCACCGAGGACAACCAATCGCCCGAGCAGTCCCTCGGCTGGCAGCGCGCCAGAGCGGAGAGCCTCGTCGGCGACCTCGGCACCATCGCCGTCACGTTCCACGACGTCGGCCAGAGCCGAAGCCTTCCGTGGAAGCGCCGCCCGCAGGCCACCGCCCTGCTCGCCGAGGCAGCCCAGCCCAAGACCCGCCGCTTCGACGCCATCGTGGTCGCCGAACCCGCAAGAGCGTTCTCCGGCAACGAGTTCGGCAACGTCTTCCCGCTGCTCGTCCATCACGGCGTCCACCTCTACGTGCCCGAGGTCGGCGGCCGAGTCGACCCCGACTCCGAAGCCCATGAGCTGGTCATGGCGCTGTTCGGTGGCATGTCGAAGGGCGAGCGCACCCGGATCAAGATGCGGACGAAGACGGCGATGCGCCAGCAGGGAGGCGAGGGCCGCTGGCTCGGTGGCCGCCCGCCCTACGGATACATGCTCGAAGACGCCGGCCCGCACTCGAACCCCACAAAGGCGGCGCAGGGACTGCGCCGGAAGCGGCTCGTTCCCGATCCGGTGACCGCCCCGGTCGTGCAGCGCATCTTCGACGA
>JBOGFE010000436.1:0-3369 GCA_050741935.1 Acidimicrobiia bacterium
GCGGAGCTGGTCGAGCAGAGCCGGGGTGG
Source organism: Acidimicrobiia bacterium (assembly GCA_050741935.1). Lineage (GTDB taxonomy): Bacteria > Actinomycetota > Acidimicrobiia > IMCC26256 > BP-133 > CAWBJP01. The sequence continues at coordinate 30 of JBOGFE010000436.1, forward strand.
CCGCCCCGAGCAGCTGGCGGCGGACGTCGAAGCCGAGGTCGTAGAGGGACGCCCCGGAGGCCTCGACCACCACCGCCCCGGCCTCGGTGCAGGCCAGCAGGCCGCCCAGGTAGTCCCAGGGGGCGTGGTGGGGGCCGGAGTCGACGAACCCCTCGACCACGCCGGCGGCCAGATCACACAGGGTGAGGGCGGCGGAACCCAGCGCCCGGAACTGCCGCCACGGCAGGAAGCGGGCCGGCTGCCCGGAGACGGCCACCACCGCCTCCTCCAGCCGCTCCACCTTGGACGGGGCGACCGCTTCGCCGTCGCGCCAGGCCCCACCGCCCCGCAGGGCGGTGGTGACGAGGCCGGTGGCCTGGTTGACCACCAGCGAGGCGAGCGGCCCGTCGCCGTCCACGGCACACAGCGAGGTCGACCAGTAGGGGATGCCCCGGGAGCAGTTGGTGGACCCGTCCACGGGGTCGACCACCACCGTCACCGGCGCCCCGGCCGGACCGCTCCACCCGGATTCTTCGGACAGGACCCGCAATTCGGCGCGTCCGAGGACCGACAGGACGGCGGCGTCGGCCACGGTGTCGAGGTGGTACTGGCCGGGACGGTCGGTCCGGGCCCGGCGCTCCATGCCCGTGAGGGGCTCCAGGGCGCGGTTCACTGCCCGGGCGACCTGGTCGAACAGGTCGAGAAGACCCTCAGGGGACATGTTGCGGCCTCAAACGAAACACGGCTCGGAACGGTACTGGCAAGCATCTCGTGTCACCGGACCGTCATATCCGCCGGGTTTGCACGTTGTCGTTTTAGGCTTTGACCGTTTGAGGAGCTTTGTCAGTCTGTTCGGAGTGACTAGTCACCGTGCACACTGCGACTAGTCGCCGCTCCCCCCACCACGTTGACTCGACCCGAATCGGACGGCACATGCGCAGAATTCTGATGTACGCGATCCCCATCGTCATGGCCGTGGGGCTGCTTGCCGCGGTGGCAAACAACCCAGAGGACGGCCAGAAGCTCGCCGCGCCCGATCTGGAGCAGAGCGGCGAGGTGACGAACACCACCCTGCCGGCGGTCATCGAGACCCCGCCGGTGACGGTTCCGGTGACGTCGCCTCCGGCCCCGGCCCCCGAGGAGACCACGACCACGACGACGACGGCGCCCCCGACCCCGCCGACGACGGCCAAGCCCAAGCCGTACACGGCCCCCCGTCCGGCGAGCACGCCGACGACCCAGGCGGCGTCCCCGCCGCCTCAGGTGATCCAGCCCGAGGCCGTCGACTGCGGCACCGGCTCGGCCAGCGCCCGGGCCCGCCTGGTCAACGACGCCGGCACCTACAAGCTCATGGCCACGGTGGTCAACGAGTCGACCAAGGACATCCAGCTCGACAGCCTGGTGGTGACCGCCGTCTACTCCGGCACGACCAAGCGGTTCGAGGTGAACGCCGGCGGCCGCCTCGTCGAGGCCCGTCCCGGCCAGGCCGAGATGACCTTCGACATCCCCGAGAGCGCCGGTCCGGGCTCCCCCTCGACCTTCGAGATCTCGGAGTTCCGGTTCCACACCGCCGGCCTCCCGCAGTGCGCCTCCCAGTAACAGGCCTCACTTCCCCGACTTCCCTCCGAGCCCCGGGTTTGAAGACCCGGGGCTCGGCGCGTCCATCCTGGGGGGATGCACCGTCTCATCGCCCCCGGCGTCATCCAGATCGACACCCGCCCGAGCGGTATGGAGGAGGTGACGGCCGGCTTCCTCATCAGCGGGCCCGCCCCCATCCTGGTGGAGACGGGCAGCCAGTCGTCGGTGGACACCGTGCTGGGGGCCCTGAAGGACCTCGGTCTGGGCGCCTCTGACCTGGCTGGCGTGGCCGTCACCCACATCCACCTCGACCACGCCGGAGGGGTGGGCGACCTGGCCCGGGCCTTTCCCGACGCCACCGTCTACGTCCACGAGCGGGGCGCCCGGCACCTGGCCGACCCCAGCCGCCTGATCGCCTCGGCCGCCCAGGTCTACGGCGACCTGCTGGACAGCTTCTACGGCCGCCTCGACCCCACCCCGGCCGAGCGCATCCACGTCCTGGCCGACGGCGAGACGATCGACGTGGGGGACGGGAGGGTGCTCACCACCGTCGACTCCCCCGGCCACGCCAAGCACCACCTGGCCCTCCACGACTCCGATTCCGGCATCCTCTTCGCCGGCGACGCGGTGGGGATCAAGCTGCCCGGGATGGACGTCCCCATGCGCCCTTCCACCCCGCCGGCCGACTTCGACTTCGACCAGGCCCTCAACTCGCTGCGGCGCTTCGCCGGCCGGCGCCCGGCCCAGGTGGCCCTGGCCCACTACGGGATCGTCGGCCCCTGGGAGGAGACCCTGGCCGAAGGCGAGGAGTGCCTGCGCCGCTGGGCCGAGGAGGCGGAGCGGGCCTGGCGGGCCGGCGAGGACATCGCCGAGGCCCTGGGCGCCCGCTTCGCCACCGACCCGGCGAAGGTCGCCCCCGAGGCGGCCCACAAGGTCGAAGTCTTCAGCGGCATCCACTCCAACGCCGCCGGCCTGAGACTCTGGCTCGAACGGCGAGCTGCCGCCGCCGAGACCCCCGCCCGCTGACGCCAGCCGATCGCGATCCACGTGGCATACCCACACCGATCGCCATCACCTGAACTCAGACGTTGCGCCGGTACCGCCCGCCGACCTCGAACAGCGCCGTCGTGATCTCGCCCAGCGAGCAGCAGCGCACCGCGTCCATCAGGACGGCGAAGACGTTGCCGCCCTCCAGGGCCGTCTCCCGCAGGCGGGCCAGCATGGCCGGGCGCTCGGCCGCGTGGCGGGCCTGGAAGTCCCGCAGGCGACCGAGCTGGGACTGCTTCTCGTCCTCGCTGGCCCGGGTCAGGGCCAGGTCCTCGGGGACCTCGGAGCCCTTGGGGTTGCGGAACGTGTTGACCCCGATGATGGGCAGCGAGCCGTCGTGCTTGCGGGACTCGTAGAGCATCGACTCGTCCTGGATCTTGCCCCGCTGGTAGCCGAGCTCCATGGCGCCGAGCACGCCGCCCCGGTCGGAGAGCCGGTCGAACTCGGACAGCACGGCCTCCTCCACCAGGTCGGTCAGCTCGTCGATGATGAACGACCCCTGGAGGGGGTTCTCGTTGAGGGCCAGGCCCCACTCCCGGTTGATGATGAGCTGGATGGCCATGGCCCGGCGCACCGACTCCTCCGACGGCGTGGTGACGGCCTCGTCGAAGGCGTTGGTGTGCAGGGAATTGCAGTTGTCGTAGATGGCGATCAGGGCCTGGAGCGTGGTCCGGATGTCGTTGAAGTCCATCTCCTGGGCGTGCAGCGAACGCCCCGAGGTCTGGACGTGGTACTT
>JBOGFE010000437.1:0-9498 GCA_050741935.1 Acidimicrobiia bacterium
CTTCGGGGCGGTCGATCCGGTGACCCGGGGCCGGCTGCAGGAGGAGTTCGTCCGCCTCCAGGACGAACTCGGCAAGACGGTCGTGTTCGTGACCCACGACATCGACGAGGCCCTGCGCCTCGGCGACCGGCTGGCCGTGCTGGCCGAAGGGGGCCGGCTGGCGCAGCACGGGACGCCGGCCGAGGTGCTGGCCCGGCCCGCCTCCGAGTTCGTGGCCGGCTTCGTCGGGGCGGGCGCCACCCTCAAGCGCCTCGGGTTGCTGCCCGTGACCGTGGCCGTCGAAGCCGGGGGGCCCGCCGGTGGAGGGCGGGTCGCGGCCGGCGCCACGCTGGCCGAAGCCACCGATGCGCTGTTGCGGGCCGAGGGGGCGTCGGTGACCGTGATGGAAGGCGACCGGGTCGTCGGGGTCGTGACCCTGGCGTCCATCCAGAGCGCCCTGCGCCGCTCCGAGGACGGCGCCGGCCCGGGGAGGGGGGCCGGGTGAGGCGCCCGTGGCTGCTGGCCGCCCCGGCGCTGTTCGGCGCCACCGCCCTGGGGGTGGTGGCCTGGGCTCACGGCGGCGACGCCGGCCCGGGGGAGGCGGCGGTGCTGGCCGGCTCGAACCTGTGGGCCCGGGCCGGTGAGCACCTCCGCCTCTCGCTCGTCTCCACCGCGATGGCGGTAGCGGTGGCGGTTCCCCTCGGGGTCCTGGTCACCCGCCGGCCGGGGCGGCGCCTGCGGGCGCCGGCGCTGTTCGTCGCCAACCTGGGCCAGACCGTCCCCACGGTGGCCGTCCTCGCTCTCATGTTCACGGTCACCGGCCTGGGGTTCCGCACCGCCGTCCTGGCCCTGTGGGCCTACTCCCTCCTGCCCGTGCTGCGGAACACCATCGCCGGCCTCTCCGGCGTGGACCCGGCCGTGGTGGAGGCCGCCCGGGGCATGGGCCTCGGTCCCGCCCAGGTGCTCCTGCGGGTCGAGCTGCCGCTGTGCCGGTCGGTCATCGTCGCCGGCATCCGCACCGCGGCGGTGGTCAACGTGGGCACCGCCGCCCTGGCCTCCTTCGTCGGCGCCGGCGGGCTGGGTGACGTCATCCAGGTGGGGATCTCCAACCAGCGGGACCGCATCCTGGTCGTCGGCGCCACCCTCACCGCCCTGCTGGCCCTGGCCGCCGACTGGGCCGTCGCCACCCTCGACGCCGTGCTCCGCCGGCGTCCGGCGGGGGTGGGCTGAGCCGGCGACCCCTCAGGACGCGTGGCGGGCCAGGAGGGCCAGGAGCTCGGCGCCGTAGCGCTCGACCAGCACCGGGCCGAACCCGGGCAGGGCCAGCAGGGCGTCCCGGGTGGAGGGTCGGGCCTCGGCCACCACGGCCAGGGTGGTGTCGTGGAAGAGGACCGAGGCGGGCACCCCCGAGGCCCGGGCCAGGGCCCGGCGCCACTCCACCAGCTCGGCCAGCACCGCCGGATCGGCGCCGGCCCCGGGCAGGCACCCCCGTCCCGCCGGCCGCCGGCTGGCCAGGCGCGCCCGTTCGGCCGCCACCGCGGCGCGCCAGTCGCCGTTACCGCCGGCGGCCAGGGCCCCCCGGGCCGCTTCGATCTCGTCGAGGTAGGGGCTGCGGTGGCGGGCCATGGTCCGGGCGCCGTGCTGATGGCTCTTCGCCGGGTGGCTCATCGCGGCGTCGGTGGGGGCCCCTGCCCCACCTCCTGGCGCCACTGGCGTGGCGCCGAGCGTCCGCTCCGCCGCCCAGGACAGGACGAGGTGGCGCTCCGCCCGGGTCAGGGCCACGTAGAGGAGACGGCGCTCCTCGGACCGGGCGGCGGCCGTTTCGGCGTAGGCGATGGGGACGAGGCCCCGCTCCAGGCCGGTGATGAACACCCGGGGCCACTCCAGGCCCTTGGCCCGGTGGAAGGTGAGCAGCTCCACGGCGTCGCCGTCGGTGGGGGCGTCGCCGTCGGCCAGGGCCGCGCTCAGGTGGGTCCGGAACCCCCCCAGCGTGCCCGGGCCATCCTCGCCGGCGAGGTACTCGCCGCCCAGGCGCACGAGCTCGGCGACGTGGCCCCGGCGCTCGTCGGGGGCGTCGTCGGCCCACAGCTCGAGCCCCCGCAGGTGATGGGCGAGCCCGATGCCGGGTGCGGCGCCCGCCGCCCGGCGCAGCTCGTCGAGAGCGGAGACGACCTCGGGCCGTTCCAGGAACCGGGCCGCCCCCCGAACCCGGTGGGGGATGCCGGCGGCGGCCAGGGCCGCCTCGAGGCGGGCCGACTGGGCGTTGGTGCGGTAGAGCACCGCCATCGACGACCAGGCCACGCCCGGACCGTGGGCGGCCCGGAGGGCCCGGGCCACCCCGGTGGCCTCCTCGGCGTCGGTGGTGTAGGCGACCACCTCGGGCAGCGGGCCGTCGGACACGGTGGGCCGTAGCGGCTTGCGCGCTCCCTTGCCGCCGGGCAGCACCGCGTGGGCGATGGCCAGCACCTGGGGGGTGGAGCGGAAGTTCGCCTCCAGGCGGACGACCGCGGCACCGGTGAACTGCTTGGCGAAGCCGACCAGGTAGGAGGCGTCGGCGCCGGTGAAGCCGTAGATGGCCTGATCCTCGTCACCGACCACGCACAGGTCGGGGCGGCCGCCGAGCCAGGCTCGCAGCAGCCGGAACTGGGCCGGGTTCACGTCCTGGAACTCGTCGACGAAGAAGTGCCGGAACCGCCACCGGGTGGCGGCGGCGAAGGCGGGGTCGGTCTCCAGCGCCTCGGCCAGCTGCCAGATCAGGTCGTCGAAGTCGACCACCCCGCGGCGGCGCTTCTCCTCCTCGTAGCGGTCGTAGAGACCGGCCACCTCGGCGGCGGGACGGGGTGTGGGCCGGCCGGCGGCGACCACCGCCGCTTCGTAGTCGCCGGGGGCGACCAGCCTGGCCTTGGCCCATTCGATCTCGCCCGCCACCTCGGCCGCCTCCGTTCCCACCGACGGGCCGGGGGGGAGGAAGGGGACGAGGAGGCGGACCTTGCGCTCGAGGATGGCGGGGTCGGGTTCGTCCCGGTCGGCCCAGCGCCGGCGCAGCTGGGCCAGGGCCACGGCGTGGAACGTGCCCGTGGTCACCGCTGTGGCCGGGCCCGAACGCACCCCGGCGCGCCGCAGACCGAGGGCGGCCAGGCGCTCGGACAGCTCGCCGGCAGCCTTGCGGGTGAAGGTGAGCGCCAGCGTGTGCCCGGCGTCGATGTGCCCGGTGGTGGCCTGGTAGGCGATGCGCCGGGTGAGCACCCGGGTCTTGCCCGACCCCGCCCCGGCCAGGATGCACAGCGGCGACACCGGCGTGACGACCGCCTGGCGCTGCCGCTCGTCCAGCCCCTCCAGCAGTCCGCCGTCGCCCATGCGGGGACCATAACGGTGGGCAGTGACAGCCAGGTGGATACCCGCCCCCTGGCATCGCAGGAGCCGATCTCAGGGGATGTCGAACAGGTCAAGGAACCCGAGAGCGAGCTCGGGGCGGTCCCCGCCGGCCGAGAAGAGCCCGTCGTTGACGGCCTCCAAGGGGCTCAGGCGGCCCAGTGCGACCATGACCAGGGCGACCGGGTCGGCGGAGATGACGCAGTCGACCGGTCCGGCGCCGGGGGGTTCGACCGAGAAGGCGCCGTCAGTGAAACGGGCGGTGAACCGGTCCCCGCCCCGGATCTCGACGCCGTAGGCGGCGGTGTGCCCGGCCGCGGCGACGGGGTCGACGAACCGTCCGAGGGCACCGCCGTAGCTGTAGAGGGCGAGCTGGGCATGGCCCGGGTCGATGGACCACGGGTGGCCGGTGGCGGTGGCGATGTCGTGACCGTGCACCTCCCATTCCCCCAGAATCAGGCACACGAGCCGGGTGACGTCGAGGTCGAGCCCGAACCAGGCTGCGGGCTGGTCGGCCGGGCGCCGGCCGGTGACCTCGAGGAACCGGCCGACAGCGTCGCCCATGATGACGGCCAGCTTGTCGGGGTCGGTCTCGGGGATGTCGGCGATGAGGGCGGCCGACTCGGCGTTCCACTGCTCGACGGTGGTCCAGGCCGCCAAGAGCGGGACCGGGGCGCGGGCGGCCAGCTCGGCGTACAGGTCGCTGGCGACCGCGAGGTGCACGGCCGCGTCCCGCACCGTCCACGTCCCCGGAAGGATCGGGGTGGTGGCTTCGGGTAGCGAGCCGACGAGGGCGGTGAGTCGGTCGGCGACCTCCGCCAGCCCGGCCCGGGCGGCGTCCCTGATGGCGGTGCTGTCCATGGTCCCCCTCCTGTCGATGTGGTCCTCGACGACAGCCTGACAGGCGCCCGTCGCGGCTCCGTGGCGCGGGAGTAGGGCCGCGCTTACAGTTCGCCCGTGGGCCGCCAGGTCGAGATCCGGCTCCTCGGCGCCCCGGAAGTCCTCGCCGCCGGGATCGTGGTCGAGGTCGGCAGCGCCAAGCAGCGGGCCCTGCTCACGGCCCTGGCCCTGGAGCCGGGCGCCGTGGTCTCCTCTGAACGGCTGGTCGACGCCCTCTGGGGCGAAGAGCCCCCCGAGAGCGCCGCCGGGACCCTCCGCAGCCTCGTCTACCGGCTACGCAAGACCCTGTCGGACGCCGGCGAGGAGGGCGAGCCGTTGCGGGGCAAGGGATCGGGCTACGTGCTCGATGTCGACCCCGACGCGGTCGACGCCGCCCGCTTCGAGCGGCTGGCCGCCGCCGGCCGGGACGCTCTCGCCACGGGCGATGCCCGCCTCGCCGCCGACTCCCTCCGCACCGGGCTCGACCTGTGGCGGGGTCCTGCCCTCGGAGAGGTCGCGTCCTGGCCGGCGTTCACCGCCACGGCCCGCCGGCTCGACGAGGCCCGCCTGGCCGCCACCGAGGATCTGGCGGAGGCCGAGCTGGTTCTCCACCGCCCGGGCGACGCCCTGGCCCGGCTCGAGGCGCACGTCGCCGCCCACCCGCTGCGGGAGCGGGCCTGGGGTCAGCTGATGCTCGCCCACTACCGGCTGGGGCGTCAGGCCGACGCCCTCCGGGCCTACCAGGACGTGCGCGCGGTCCTCGGCGAGGAGCTGGGGATCGAGCCCACTCCCGCCCTGCGGGAGCTGGAGGCGGCGATTCTCCAGCAGCGCCCCGAGCTCATGCCTCCACCCGTGCCCTCCGTCCGGCAGCGCGACCTCGGCGACACGGTGGCTTTCCTCTTCACCGACATCGCCGGCAGCACCCGGCGCTGGGAGGGCGACCAGGAGACGATGGCCGCCGACCTCGCCCGCCATGACAAGCTCCTCACCGAGGCCTGCGAGGACTGGGGCGGCCGGGTGTTCAGCCACACCGGCGACGGCCTGTGCGCTGCCTTCCCCACCGCCGCCGCCGCCATCGGCGCCGCCGTGGCCGGGCAGGTGGCGCTCGCCGCTGAGCAGTGGGGGGCGGAGGCGAACAGCGAGCCGCTCCGGGTGCGGATGGGGGTCCACGCCGGGGCGGCCGAACGCCGGGCGGGGAACTACTTCGGCCCGACCCTCAACCGGACGGCCCGCCTCATGGCCAGCGCTTCCGGAGGTCAGGTCGTCTGTTCGGGGGCCGCCGCCGACCTGGCCTTCGACCACCTGCCCGAGCCGGTGACGCTGCTCGACCTCGGCGAGCATCGGCTGGCCGACCTCGGGCGCCCCGAGCGGATCTTCCAGGTCGCCCACCCGGGCCTCCAGGCCGACTTCGCCCCGCTGCGCACCGCCGCCATCCGTCACAACCTGCCCGCCGCCCTCACCTCGTTCGTCGGCCGGGCGGATGAGACCAGCCGGGTGGCTGAGCTGCTGGGCGCCTCGCGGCTCGTCACCCTCGCCGGTCCGGGCGGTGCCGGAAAGACACGCCTGGCGCTGGCGGTGGCCGGAGCGGTCATGGACCGGTTCCCCGACGGGGTCTGGTTCGTGGCCCTGGCGGCGGTCCGTGACCCCACGCTCGTGGGCCAGGTCGTGGCCGACGTCCTGGGCTTCGATCCGCGGGCACTGGAGGCGGACGGACGCCGGTTCGACGAGGCGCTGTGCGATCAGCTGCGCCACCGGCGGCTGCTCGTCGTGCTCGACAACTGGGAGCACGTCGTCGACCGGGCGGCAGACCTGGCCCACGCCGTCGTGGCGGGCTGCCCCGACGTGGCGATCCTGGCCACCAGCCGGGAGGTGCTGGGGGTGCCGGGGGAGACGCCGGTCCGGGTCGGCCCCCTGACGCTTCCCGGCACCGACGCGCCCGACGAACTGGCCGCCTCCGACGCCGTGGCCCTGTTCTGCGCCCGGGCGGCGGAATCGGTCGACGGCTTCGCCCTGACCGAGGCCAACGCCCCGGCCGTGGCCCGCATCTGCCGCCGCCTGGACGGCATCCCGCTGGCCCTGGAACTGGCCGCCGCTCGGGTGCGGGTGCTCGGGGCGAGGCGCCTGGCCGACCGGCTCGACGACTGCTTGGGCCTGCTGACGGGGGGTCCCCGCACCGCCGAGGCCCGCCACCGGACACTTCAGGCGGCCATCGACTGGAGCCACGACCTCCTGTCTGACGACGAGCGCGTCGTGCTGCGCCGCCTGGCCGTGTTCCCGTCCGACTTCAGCCTGGAGGCGGCCGAGGCGGTGACCGAGGGGGGCGGCGACCTGCCTCCCGTCGCCGGCGTGTTCGAGCTGATCGGACGTCTGGCCGACAAGTCGCTGCTCGTCCCCTCCCGGGACGATGACGACGCCGTCCGCTACCGGCTCCTGGAGACGGTACGGGAGTACGCCGCCGGCAAGCTGGAGGCGGCCGCGGAGACGGCCGCCCTGCGGGAGCGGCACCGGGACTTCTTCACCCTCGATGTCGACTGGTTCTACGAGTTCACCGACCTGCACTGGTTGCGCTGGATGGAGGTCGAGGACGACAACGTCCGGGCGGCGCTGCAGTGGTCCTGGGAGCAGCACGACCGCGCGTCCCTGCTGCGGCTGGTCACAGGACAGTGCGTCTACTGGTTCTTCGCCGGGGCGGTGGATGGCGTCGAGTGGCTCGAGCGGGCGGTGGCGGTGCCGGGGCCGGGCGACGTGTCGCTGCGGGCCTTTGCCCGGGTCGCGCTGACCTACTGGCTGGTGGCCGTGGGCGGAGACGAAGGGATGCGCCGCTGCCCGGGAATCATGGAGGAGGCACTGCGCTTGGCCGACGAGGAAGGCAACGCGGTCGACCAGGGCTGGATGCGCGCCTACCTCGCACAGGTCGCCATCGCCCAGGGCCGCCTCGACGACGCCGATGCGTTCCTCGCCGAGATGGAGGTGAGGGTGCCCGCCGCGGCGTGCCGTCTGCTGGACGCCGTGGGGCAGCTCTTCCTGGCGGGCGTGGCCACGGCGCGCGGTGCCCTCGACCTGGCCCGGGAACGCGGCGAACGGGCCCTGGCCATCCTCGACGAGGTGCCCGAGACCTACTTCATGACCATGCTCCGCAGCGAACTGGTCCTGGTGGAAACCGCCGCCGGTCGCTTCGATGCGGCTCAGCGACACGCGGCCGAGGCGGTGCGGACCGCCCGGGCCACACCGGGGCAGCGGCGGGCGCTGGTCGGGGCGCTCTGCCGGGCGGCCGAGCTGGCCATGATGGCCGGCCACATCGAGACGGCGCGGGATCTTCTCGACGAGCTCCTCGGCCTGCTGCGCGACCTCGGCGGGCGGGGGTGGGCGGCCGAGGCGCTGGAGCTGACCGCCATCGTCGTCGGCCCCGACCGGCCGGAAACGGCCTCCGTCCTTCTTGGCGCCGCCGCCGGCCTGCGCCGCGCCCTGGGCCAGGAGGCCGGGACCCTGCCCGTCATGGCCGACCGGCTGGCGACCTGCCGGGAGCACGTCGCCGGCGTCCTCGGCGCGGCCGCCGGTGGGCACGAGGCCCGGGGCGCGGCCATGCACCCCACCGAGGTCCTCGCCTTCGCCCGAGCCCAGGTCCAAACGCGAGGAGGCCCCGAGTAGCCCTAGCTTGCCCGGGGGTGCGGGGGTGTCCCAGCCCGCGAGGAGGCCCCGAGTAGCCTTCGTTGCGCCCGGGGGTGGGGGGGTGTCCCCCGCAATAGAAAGCGAAGCCATGACGCGAGGAGGCCCCGAGTAGCCTTCGTTGCAAGCAACTCCGGACTTCTCGGGGCCAGTCCTCCCGGGCGAGCAGCCTCGGCTCCGTGCCGCCGGTCCCTTGCGGGTCCGACATCCGGTGTCTCCGTCTTCCACCCGAAGGTGGGCCCGAAGACAGCCTCGGCGCTGCCCGACCTGGAGGTCTCACCTAGGCTCAACTCCCAGGACCCTCGGCGTTCCGGTGAGACAAGATCCCTTGCGGTTCCTTGCAACTCCGTCCGTATCGAGGACAGTGGGGAACATACAGGGGCTCCGGGAAAGGGTCAAGAGGGTTCCTGAAAATTCCCGAAAGGCTTGTCCCCGCTGGTGAACTTCCGCCCCGAAATCACCTCTGAACGCCTGCGCGTCGCGGGTTAAGGTCCTCGACCGTGCGCCTGTCCCGGCGGGAGTTCGAAGCTCTGGTGGCCGAGGCGCTCGACGCCATCCCCGAAGGTCTCGCCCGGCTCATGGACAACCTCGTCGTCGTGGTCGAGGACTGGCCCACCGACGAGCAGCGGGGCGACCACGACACCCTCTTCGGCTACTACGAGGGCACCGCGCTCACCGAGCGCTCACCGCTCTACTACTCCGGGGTCCTGCCCGACCGGATCACGATCTTCCGGGGCCCGTTGTGCGAGGCGTGCGAGACGGAGGAGGATCTCATCGACGAGGTCTACGTCACCGTCGTCCACGAGGTCGCCCATCACTTCGGCATCGCCGACGAGCGCCTCGAAGAGCTCGGCTGGGACTGACAAGCCGGCTCTAGGCTGAGCCCGTGCCCGTCTCCGGGGAGAGCGCGAAGGTCGTCTACGAGGCCCTGCGGGCGGCGGGGGTCCGGCTCATGGCCGCCCTGCCCGAGAGCTGGCTCACGCCCATCATCACCCTGGCCCAGGCCGATCCCGAGGTGACCCTGGTCGAGGTGGCCAAGGAGGAGGAGGCCGTCGGTGTGGCCATGGGCGCCCACCTGGGCGGCACCCGGGCCGCCGTCCTGGTGCAGAACCACGGGCTGCTGGCCTCGCTGAACGGCGTGGTGTCGGGGGCGATGCTCTACCGCATCCCGCTGCTGCTCGTGGTCAGCGACCGGGGCCACCTGGGGGAGACCGACCCGTGGCAGACCGAAGGCGGCAAGGCCACCCGGCGGGTGCTCGACGCCCTCGGGATCGTCTGGGACGAGCTCGACCGCCCCGAGGAGGTCGAGGGGCGGGTGGCCGACGCCGCCGTCCTGGCCCGGTCGTCGCTCTCGCCGGTGGCGCTGCTCCTCACCCGCCGGCTGATGTGCCCGGAGCCCGGGCTGTCCCCTGATGGAGGCGGCCGGTGAGGCGGCTCGACTGCCTGGCCGCCGTCCACGCCGACCTGGCCGGCGCCGCCGTGGTCACCAACATGGGAGCGGTGGCCGCCGAGCTGCACTCCGTCGGGCACCGGGACACGTTCTTCTATCTCCAGCACGCCATGGGGCTGGCCTCCTCCGTCGGGCTCGGTGTGGCCCTGGCC
>JBOGFE010000438.1:0-14349 GCA_050741935.1 Acidimicrobiia bacterium
GGAGAGGGCGGGGGTGGACGGGCGCGCCGGGCCGGCTGGCCGGGCTCACCACCGAGCCGACGTCGCCGGGATCGACGACGTCCGTCCGGGCCTGGTTCTCGTGGTAGGGCGCGGCCTGGGCCACCAGGTCGTCGACCTTGGCCCGGGCGGCGAGGCCCTCCCCGCTGGCCGGGCCCACCGAGCCGAGCCGGCGCTGGGCGGCGGAGAGGTCGCCCTGGATGGGTTCCAGGGCGGTGCGGATGGCGTCCCGGCTTTGGTCCCGCATGGCTTCCACCTGCCGGCTCTTCAGCTCCAGGTAGGCGGCGGCGTAGGCCTCGGCCCCCCGCTGGGCCTCCGAGCGGGTGGGCGCCCGGAAGGTGAGGTCCAGGATGCGCGTCCCGCCCACCACCGTCACGCCGACCCGTTTCCGGAGCTCGGCCACGGTGGCGGTGGTGTCGAGGTCCTTCTTGACCAGCGCGGCCACGCCGCCGGAGTACACGAGCTCGCGTTCGTGGCCCGGGTTCACCTCCGAGCCCCGGCTGCTGGCCGCTTCGAAGGCCGGCACCGCCATCGGCTGGAGCAGGATCTCCGCTTTGGACACGTAGACCGGGGTGACGATGAGGAAGGCCCACAGCAGGGCCAGGGCACCGCCCAGCGCCGCCGCGCCGGCCACCAGCCGGGCCGTGTCGACGTCGTTGCGGTAGCCCACGCGACGGCCTCCGTCGGTTCGAAGGGTGAGCGCGCCCCTGACGAGGTCAGGAGTGCCGTTGGATTCGCCCGCTCGGCACCACTGGTGCCAGCGTTGCCCGCTTACCCACTCTCCGAACTCGGCAAACCACCCATAGTCGTCAATCTCACGAAACGGGACAATCCGGCACCGCTGCGGGTCCTAGCCGTCACGCTCCGTCGGCGCTGGCGGCTGGAGCGAGGGGGCAGGCAGGTTCGCCTCCACCGCCAGGACGGTCGCCGCCGCCAGACAACGCAGGCGGGCGACGACTTCCTGGAGCCGGGCTGCTTCGGCCAGGGCGCGGGCTTCGTCAAAGCTCTTGTCCATAGCAAACCCTTCTTGCCGGGATTGCCTCCTCCCAAACGACCAAAATGGCTAGTCCCACGGCCGAAATCGGTACAAAACCGGGCATCTCTTCTTCAGGCGGTCGGGGCGGATTTCGCTGTCCTTCCCCGCCCGCAGGACCCGGGCCTTGGCCACCCCCCAGGCGAAGTGGACGGCGGCCAGTTCGGGATCGACGTCGCGGAGGGTCCGGGGCACGAGGTCGAAGCGGTCCTCGGGCCAGGCGGACTCGGCGAAGGGGTCGCGCACGACCTCGGGCAGGCCGGCGGCGGCCAGTACGGCGGTGGGCTCCCACCCGGCCGTGCGCACGATCTCGAGCGGTGTGGCCCGCTGGTCGGTGGGGTCCCGGGCGAAGAGCGTCTCCAATTCGACCGCCACCCGTTCCGTGGCCTTCGCCGCCGCGGATGCGGCCGCGGCCAGGATCTCCGTCGCCTCGGCGGGGGTACATCCGTCCCAGGCCGTCAGGAGGCGGGCCATCTCCCCTCGGGTCCAACCGGGGAGCACCCGCCGGACGCCGGCCACCAGGGCCTGCGAGGTCTCGGCCAGCTGCTCCCGGGCCTGGGCTTCGGTATCCAGGGCCCGGTCACCCCGGCGGCCCGGCCGCGCCGGGCAGCAGGTGCTCGTGGGCCCGCAGGACCCGCTTCGGGGCCCGCACCCGCCAGGCCTCCACGATCAGCTCGGTGAGCTCGTCGACGTCGACGGCGGCGAGGTTGACGAGCACGGTCGGATGCCCGTCGTAGTGGGGCGTGGTGAAGAACTTCCCGGCGTCCGAGGCCAGGAGGGCCTCCTTCTCGCCGAGGTCGGAGACGAAGAGGACGAGGGCGCCCTCGGCTTCGCTGCGGATGCGGAGGAACCCCTTGTCCTTCACCCGGAAGCCGGGGGTGTTGAACCACGGCTTCTCGATCACCTCGGGAAGGGACAGGGCGATCCGGCGCACGTCCTCCTCGGTGGCCACACCGCGAAGGATAGACCCGGGCTCAGGCGTCCTCGGTCGTCTCGAACTCGATCCGCTCGGGGCTCGGGGGCCGGCCGGCCGGCTGGGGGACCTTGACCACGACCGTGCCGGCCGAGCGGTCGTGGAGGGTCTGGAGGAGCGGGTCGGCGAGAGCCAGGAAGGAGACGAACCAGAACGCGGCCCGGGCGCCGACGCGATGGGCGGCGACGGAGTAGCCGATCGGCCCGCCCGTCGCCTCGTCCACGACCCGGATGCCGGCCAGGCGCTTCCCGAACGTCTGGCCCCCGGTCCCCTCCAGGAGCACGAGATGGCCGAGGACGGCCATCCAGGCCAGCAGCCGGACCCGGATGGGGACACCGCCGCTTCCGAAGGCGGGGTCGAAGCCCAGGGCCCCGACCCAGAAGAGGGCCACCACCATGAGGGTGACGTCGATGGCCGCGGCCGCCAGCCGGGCCCGGGGCGAGGCCAGGTCCGGACGCCGGGAGGTCGGCGGACCGCCGGGTGCGTCCGGCTCGGTGGCGAACAGCCGGCGGACGACCGCCCGGGCTGTCAGGCGCTCCCCGCAGCGGGGGCATTCACGGCCCAACCGGTTCGCAGCCCCGCAGCCCTGGCAGCGCACCGCGCCAGCATGCGTCCGTGGGGCGTCTTTCGTAAAGGGGGCGAATCCAGCCTGCACCGGGTACCCGACACGTGGTCGTCGCATATGTGCTACAGTCGTCGCATGGGTGAGGTGGCGTCGCGGGAACTGCGAAATGACACTCGTGGCTTGCTCCGGCGCGTCGAGGCCGGCGAAGACGTGGTGATCACGGTGGATGGCCGGCCGGTCGCCGTATTGCGTCCCGTCGGCTCCCGCCCCCGGTGGATGTCCAGAGACGAGTTCACCCGTCGCCTGCAAGCCCATCAGGCCGATTCGGACCTCGGTGGCGAGTTGCGGGCGCTGGTGCCCGAGACGACTGACGATCTTCCTCTGCCGTGACCCGGGGCCTGGCTGACACGAGCGTTTTCATCGCTCGGGAATCCGGGCGCCCGCTGTCCGAGTCCGCGCTTCCCGATGAACTGGCCATCTCGGTGATCACCATCGGGGAACTCCGGGTCGGCGTCCTGGCCGCCGAGGACGTCCGGACCCGCGACCAGCGTCTCGCCACCCTGACGGTGGCCCTGAGCCTCGACCCGGTAGCGATCGACGACTCTGTCGCCCAGGCCTGGGCGCGGCTCCGCCTGCTTCTTCGAGACAGCGGCCAGCGCATGCCCGTCAACGATTCGTGGATCGCAGCAACGGCGTTGACACTCGGAATCCCAGTCGTCACCCAGGATGACGACTACGTCGAGATCGACGAGCTCGCCGTCCTCAAGGTGTAAGTCCGAGGGAACGAGCCGGCTGATCAAACCCGCATCGCGTTCTTGTTGGGGAAGTGCCAGCGATTGCTGGCAGAAAACCCACAGAAAGCGGGAGACCGAGCTCACAACCTTCGGTAGCGTCGGGTCATGCTGCGGACACGGTTCACCGAGATGTTCGGCCTGACGCACCCGGTGATGTCGGCCCCCATGGCCATGCACAGCGGCGGGACGCTGGCCGCCGCCGTGTCCGCCGCCGGCGGGCTCGGCTCCTTCGGCGGCGTCCATCCGGCCGAGGGGCCGGACTGGATCAAGGCCGAGATGGCCGCCATCCGGGCCGCCACCGACCAGCCGTTCGGAGTCGGGTTCATCACCGCCTTCATCCCCTTCTTCGGGCCGCTGTTCGAGGCCGCCCTGGCCGAGGCGCCGCCGGTGGTAGCCCTCTCCTTCGGCGACCCCCGCCCCTGGATCGACCAGGCCCACGCCGCCGGCGCCACGGTCATGTGCCAGGTCCAGAGCTTCGACGACGCCGCCCTGGCGGTGGACGCCGGGGCCGACATCCTCGTGGCCCAGGGCACCGAAGCCGGCGGCCACACCGGCACCATGAGCCTGCTGCCCTTCCTGGCCGCCATGGTGGCCCACTACCCGGACCTCCCCGTGCTGGCCGCCGGTGGCATCGCCGACGGCCGGACGCTGGCCGCCGCCCTCACCGCCGGCGCCGACGGCGCCTGGCTGGGCACCGCCTTCCTGGCCACCCCCGAGGCGGTCGAGGTGCACGACGACCACAAGCGCCTGATCGTGGAGAGCGACGGGGGCGACACCGTGTTCACCCGGGCCTACGACATCGTCTCCGGGCTGCCGTGGCCGGCCGCAGTCGGGGAGCGGGTCCGGCGCAATCGCTTCACCGACGAGTGGGCCGAGCGGGAGTCCGAGCTCCGGGCCCGCCGGGAGGAGTTCGCCCCGCCGCCGGGGGCCGTCCCCTTCGGGCGCCCACCCGAACCCGAGCGGGACGAGATCCTCTACGGCCAGTCGGCCGCCTTCGTGGGCGCCGTCCGGCCGGCGGCCGACGTCCTCCGCGGCGTCAGCGCCGAGGCGGAGGCCATCCTCCGCTCCCGGCCGCCTTCCCTCCTGGCCTGACCCGCGGGTCCGGCGTCAGCCCGCCGGGGCCGGGTTCTCCTCCGGGGCCTGGTGGTCCCCCTGGGCGTGGCGGTCCTCCTGGACGTGGCGGCGCTCCTGGGTCACCAGCTCGACGGCGTGGTGGCGGTCCATGCTCAGACGCTGGAGGGCATGGCGGGCCTCCATCCACGCCAGCTGCGAGGCGTGCTGGAGCTCGAGCCAGGCGTGCTCGGCGGCATGGCGGGTGCTGAGCACCGCCTTCTGGGGCATGCCCGCTTCCGCCGCCTGGCCGTGGTCGGCCACGTGGCGGTCGGCCAGGGCGGTGTGCTCCTCGACGTGGCGGTTCAGCAACGCCTCGTGGGCGGCCAGATGCTCCTTGGAGATCCGGGCGTGATCGGCGACGTGGCGGTGTTCGGTGTGGTCGTGGTCGGCCATGTGCCCGGCGGCGGCGGTGACCGGCTCGTTCTCCTGCGCCATGGTCTTCACCTCGTCTTCCTCGACGACGTTCGGGTCACGACGGTACCCCGTCCGGCGCCGCTCGTTCTCCGCGTCGGTATCCTCGCCCGCCATCGACATCCTGATCGTCTGCCTGGGGAACATCTGCCGCTCGCCCATGGCGGCCGTGCTCCTGGCCGCCCGCCTGGAGGAGCGGGGCGTGGACGCCCACGTCCACTCCGCCGGCCTCCTCTCCCCGGGCCAGCGTGTGCCCGACCATGGCCTGGCCGTGATGGCGGCCCGCGGCTTCGACACCTCCGGCCACCGCAGCCGGCGCCTGTCGGCCGACCTGGTCGACCCGGCCGGGCTCATCGTGGCCATGACCGGCGAGCAGGTGGAGGACATCGTCGCCGCCCACCCGGCGGCGGGGGGCCGGACCTTCACGCTGAAGGAGATCGTCCGCCGCGGGGAAGCGACGGGGTCCCGCGGAGCCGGAGAGGACCTGGGCCGCTATCTCGCCCGGCTCCACGCCGGCCGGCGACCGGCCGACCTCGCCGGCTCCGGGGGCGGCGACGACGTGGACGACCCGATCGGCGGCTCCCGGGCCGTCTACGAGCGCACCGCGTCCGAGATCGAGGACCTCACCGCCCGCCTGGCCGGCCTCCTGGCCGGCTGAGCAGGTTCAGACCAGCTCTTCGAGCGCCTTGGCCAGCAGCCCGGGGTCGTGGACGAGACCGTTGGCGGCGGCCAGCTCGGCCGCCACCGGGGCGATGTTGAGGGCCCGCACGGCGATCTCGTCGGCCTCCAGGGAACCACCCAGGTGGTAGAGGAAGGAGTCCACCCGGGCCCCGTGGGCCAGGACGGCCCGGAGGTGGTCGACGGCGCTGAGGCCGATGGTCTCGGGCACCTGGGGCTTCAGGTTGCAGACCTGGACGATGCGCCCCCGGGCGGCGACGAGGGCCTCCCGGATGGCGGGGACGCAGATCACAGGCAGCAGGCTGGTGAAGAGCGAGCCCGGGGCGAGGATGACCTGATCGGCCAGCTCGATGGCGGAGACGGCCTCGGGGTGGGCCTTGGCGTCCTCGGGGATGATGTGGACCCGGCGGATGGGATCGGGGCTGTTGGCCACCGCCACCTGGCCCTCGACCTCGGAGCCGGCGGGACCGGCGTCGGCTTTGAGCACCACCGGGTCGGTGGTGGCGGGCAGGACCCGCCCGACGCACTTGAGGAGCCGGCCGGCCTCCTCCAGGGCCCGCCCGAAGTCGCCCAGCACCTGGGACAGGCCGACGATCATCAGGTTGCCCAGGGCATGGCCGTCGAGCTCGCCGGAGCGGAAGCGGTGCTCGAACGCCTCCCCCCAGATCGTGTCGGTGGCGGCCAGGGCCACCAGGCACTTGCGCACGTCGCCGGGGGCGGGAACGTCGTGGGCCTGGCGGAGCCGGCCCGACGAGCCGCCGTCGTCGGCCACCGAGACCACCGCCGTGATCGACCCGGCGTAGCGGCGGGCCGCGGTCAGGGCGGCGGCCAGGCCGTGCCCGCCGCCGAGGGCCACCACCGCCGGGCCCTGGGGCGGGGTGTTGGGCAGCTGCCAGGGGTCGCCCTTGGCCATGGGCGTCATGGGCCGGCGCCGGTCGCCCGGTCGGCTCCGGACCACGCCGATGGTCGGCTTGGCCGTGGGGCCGGCCCGGGGGTCTTCGGCCCGGGGATCGGGGTGCCCCCGGTCGGTGGGGCTCATGCTGTTGTCGATCTTGTCGTTGTCATCCACGTTCCACGTCCCTGTGGTGCACGTTGGCCCGGAACCCGAGGCGTTCCAGGACCTTGGCGAGCTCCTCGGCCAGGACCACCGAACGGTGGTGCCCTCCGGTGCAGCCGACGCCGATGGACAGGTAGGACTTGCCCTCCTTGACGTAGGAGGGAAGCAGCAGCCGGAAGAGGTGCTCGAGCTGGTCGAGGAAGGCTTCCGTCTCGGGCTGCTTCATCACGTAGCGGCGGACCTTGGGGTCGGTGCCGGGCAGGGGCCGCAGCGTCTCCACCCAGTGGGGGTTGGGCAGGAAGCGGCAGTCGAAGACCAGGTCGACGTCCATGGGCAGTCCGTGCTTGAACCCGAAGGAGACGATGCTGGTCTGCAGGGCCTGGTCGGGGACCCCGGTGGCGAAGATGTCCCGCAGCCGGTCCCGGAGCTGGTGGACGTTGAGGTCGGAGGTGTCGACGACGATGTCGGCCTGCTCCTTCAACGGTTCCAGGAGGGAGCGCTCGTCGGCGATGGCCTCCGACACCCGGTCGGGCGAGCCCAGCGGGTGCTTGCGCCGGCTGGCCTCGTAGCGGCGGACGAGGACGTCATCGGCGGCGTCGAGGAAGAAGATGCGGGTCCGGACCTCGAGGTCGCGCAGCTGCTCCAGGGCCAGGTGGAGGTCCTCCATCGCCCCGGAGCGGACGTCGACGCCGAGGGCGTAGCGGGTGGGGGGCCGCCCCGGCGAGCGGGCCAGCTCGGCCACCTTGGGGATGAGGGCGGGCGGGAGGTTGTCGATGACGAAGAAGCCGAGGTCCTCGAGCACGTTGGCCGCCTCGGAGCGCCCCGCTCCGGACAGTCCCGTGACGATGGTGACATCGAGCTCCTCGCTCAATACGCCTCTTCCTGACCGTGATCATCCAAGGCCCCGTTGCCTTCTCCCCTCCACGATGACACGACAACAGGGGTCTTGGATATGTCTGCCGGGCGCCGTTCTCCCAGTGCCGGGCCGTGCAGATGGACATACAGGGCATTCGCCACCTTGGCCGGCAGCCACGGGATGGCGACCAGATCCTCTTCCGACATGGCCCGCAGCTTCTTCACCGAGCCGAACTCCTTCAGGAGCCGCTTGCGCCGGGTGGGGCCCAGGCCGGGGACGTCGTCGAGGGCCGAGCGGGTCATGGTCTTGCCCCGCAGGGTGCGGTGGTAGGTGATGGCGAAGCGGTGGGCCTCGTCCCGCACCCCCTGGAGGAGGTAGAGGGCCTCGGAGTCCCGGGCGATCCGGATGGGCTCGGGGTCGCCGGGGCGGTACACCTCTTCGAAGCGCTTGGCCAGGGCGGCGACGGGGATGTCCTCCAGGCCCAGCTCCTCGAGGACGGCCACGGCCACACCGAGCTGGCCCTTGCCCCCGTCGACGAGCACCAGGTTGGGCGGGTAGGCGAAGCGCTTGCCGGCCTGGACGCCCTCCTCCCGCTCCTTCAGGTAGTTGGTGAAGCGCCGGGTCAGCACCTCGGCCATGGAGGCGAAGTCGTCCTGGCCCTCGAGGGTGCGGACCTTGAAGCGGCGGTAGTCGGAGCGCTTGGGGAGCCCGTCCTCCATGACCACCATGGACCCCACGATCTCGGTGCCGGCCAGGTTGGAGATGTCGTAGCACTCGATCCGCAGCGGGGCCTCGGGCAGGTCGAGGGCGTCCTGGAGGGCGGTGAGGGCCCGGGCCCGGGCGTTGTGGTCGGCGGCCCGCTTGAGGCGGTGCCGGGCGAAGGCCTCCTCGGCGTTGCGCGTCACCGTGGTGAGGAAGGCCCGCTTCCCGCCCCGCTGCGGGACCCGGATGCGCACCTTGCCCGTCTCCCGGCCGCCCTCCCGGGACCCGCGCACGTGGGTGAGGAACTCCTCGTAGAGCTCCTGGTCCTCGGGCAGGTCGGGGACGAGGACCTCCTTGGGGACCCCCTCGGGGCCGGCGTCGCCGTAGAGCTGCTCCAGGATGCGGGCCACGAGGGCGGGGCGGGTCAGCTCCTCGACCTTGTCGACGATGAGGCCCTTGCGGCCCACCATGCGGCCCTGGCGGACGTTGAACACCTGCACCGAGGCCTCGAGCTCGTCCTCGGCCAGGCCGATGGCGTCGTAGTTCTCGTGGCCCTCCCCCACCATCTGCTGGCGTTCGATGGCCTTGCGCACCGACGTGAGCTGGTCGCGCAGGCGGGCGGCCCGCTCGAACTCCAGGGTGGCGGCGGCTTCGCGCATCTGGCGGTCGAGGCGGTTGACGACGGTCTCGGTGCGGCCCTCGAGGAAGTCGAGCAGCTCGCCGACGAGGACGTCGTAGTCCTCGCGGGTGACGGCGTCGACGCAGGGGGCGGAGCACTTCTCGATGTGGGCGTAGAGGCAGGGCCGGCCGAGCTTGCGGTGGCGGTCCAGCTTGTTGTCCGAGCAGGTACGGATGGGGAAGGTCCGCAGCAGCAGGTCGAGGGTCTCCCGGATGGCGTAGGCGTGGGCGAAGGGCCCGAAGTAGCGGACGCCCTTGCGCCGGGCCCCCCGCATGACCATGGCCCGGGGCCACTCCTCGTCGAGGGTGACGGCCAGGTAGGGATAGGACTTGTCGTCCTTCAGGCGGATGTTGAACCGGGGCTTGTGGGTCTTGATGAGGTTGAACTCGAGGAAGATGGCCTCGACCTCGTTGGCCACCTCGATCCACTCGACGGATTCGGCGGCGGCCACCATCTGGCGGGTGCGGGGCATGAGCGCCCCGGGATGGACGAAGTAGTTCGACAGCCGGTGGCGCAGGCTCTTGGCCTTCCCCACGTAGATGACGCGCCCGTCCCGGTCCTTGAACTGGTACGAGCCGGGGGCGTCGGGGATGGTGCCGGCGGGCGGGCGGGTGAGGGGCATCGCCCCTTGATTCTGCCTGCTCGTGCGCCGCTCAGAGGACGAGGTCGGCCCGGACCGCCAGATGGTCGGAGGCCTGGGAGTCGAGCACCGCGACCGTCGCCGCGCTGAGGGTCCGCAAGAAGACGTAGTCGATGCGCCGGCGGGGAGACCGGGCGGGATTGGTGTAGCCGTCGCCGTCGCCCGCTGCCTCCCAGGCGTCGGTGAAGGCCTGGCGGAGCGGTTCCAGGCCGGAGTCGTCGGGTTCCCCGTTCAGGTCCCCCATGACCACGACGGGCTCGGCGCTGCGCTCCAGGTGGCGGACGACCGCCTCGGACTGGGCCCTCCGTTCCGAGGCCGAGCCGTACTCCAGGTGGGTGGAGACGACCCGCACCCGGGCACCGTTGACGTTGAGCACCCCTTCCACCAGGCCCCGCTGCTCGCCGCCATGGTTGGGCAGCGGCGTGTGCTTCCACTCCAGGATGGGGTAGCGGCTGAGCAGGGCGTCGCCGTAGAGGGCCTGGCGGCCGTTGCCGCACTCCTCCTTGGAGCGGATGTTGGCGCCCAGACGGGCGTGCATGCCCAGACGCTCGGCGATCTCGAAGGCCTGGTGGCGACAGCCCGAACGGGACTGGTAGGCGTCGACCTCCTGGAGGGCGATGACGTCGGCGCCGCTCTGCTCGAGCACCTCGCCCAGGTGGTCGGGGTTCCCGGAGTGGATGTTCCAGGTCACGACCCGCAGCGGGGAGCCGGCGCCCTGGGCGTCCGCTCGTTCTGCGCCCGCCGGGAGACCGGCAATGAGCGCCAGCGCGAGCAGGGTGGACGCCGCTCGCGGAGAACGCAGGCCTCGTGGACCCCAGAAGCACCACATGGGCACAACTCTATCCGGGAAGGCCGATCAGTCCCGGTCGACGACCACGCGATTCCCCGACCGGAGCTTGGCCGTCCGCACCATCTGCACCGCCGAGAGGATCAGCTCCTGGAGGTCCTCCTCCGGGTGCAACAGGCTGTTGCTGATCCCGATGGCCACCGAGGTGAGCGGGTGGCGGACCGGTGCCTGCGCCCCCGGCAGCTCCATGGCGCCCCGGGCCACGTCCTCGGGATCGTGGTGGGCGGCGACGCCGGCCTCGAAGGCGGACCGGATCGCCTCGGCCATGGGCCAGGCGTCGTCGGGGGGCGCGATCACGACGAAGTCGTCGCTGCCGAGCCGGCCCACGAACGCTCCGGGCACGTCGGCCGTTTCGGCGGCGAGGAGCCCGGCGAACCACTCCAGGAGCGCGTCGCCCCGTTCGTAGCCGTAGCGGGCGTTGAAGTGGCTCAGGCCGTTGAGGTCGAGGCAGGCCACGGCCACGGGACCGCCGATCGTCTTGCGCCGCTCCAGCTCGGCCACGATGGCCGTGCCGTGGGGCATCTCCTGGAGTCGCCCGGTTTCGGTGGCCTCGACCTGACGGAGCCGGGAGCGCACCCGTTCCACCATGTCGTCGAGGTCGGGGGGCTTCACCACGTAGTCGTCGGCCCCGGCGGCCAGGCCGCCCACCATCGACTCCATCCCCGCCTTGGCCGTGAGCATCATGATGATCGGGCCCCGGCCGTACTGTGTCGCCCGGACCCGCCGGCAGATCTCGAACCCGTCCATCTCCGGCATGACCACGTCGAGGACGATGGCGTCGGGCCGGCGCTCGATGGCGAGTCGCAGGGCCTCTTCGGACTGGCCGGTGGTGACGACGTCGTAGTCGTCGAGCTGGAAGCGCAACTCGATGCAGCGCCGGACGGCGTAATCGTCGTCGACCACCAGAACCGTGTGGGCCACCGGCACCCCCTTGGGGCGACGCTACCACCGGGCCCGGAATAGGCCCCTTGTCACTGCTGTTCCCCAAAGGTGCCGGGCTACAATCCCGGCCACGTCCGCCCTGGCACTGCGGGCGCATATTCGCTCCGGGGCCGCCATCCCCGTGGGACAGGCCAGGCTGCTCCCACCGGCCAGTACCGGAGCCGCACGAGAAGGACACAACCCCATGCTCCGACTGCAGTCGCCTCTGCCGGACGACTACACCACCGCCTCCCCCGCGGAGCTCGAGGCCCGGATCGGCGCCGCCAAGGCCACCCTGGCCGGCCGGCTCCTGATCCTGGGCCACCACTACCAGCGCGACGAGGTCATCCGCTGGGCCGACTCCCGGGGTGACTCCCTCAAGCTGGCCCGCTACGCCGCCGACTGTGACTGGGCCACCGACATCGTCTTCTGCGGGGTCCACTTCATGGCCGAGTCGGCCGACGTGCTCACCGGCCCGGGCCAGCGGGTCATCCTCCCCGACCTCAACGCCGGCTGCTCCATGGCCGACATGGCCGATGTCGAGCAGATCGAGGAGTGCTGGGAGGCGCTGGCCGAGGTCATCGACGTCGACCGGGTCATCCCCATCACCTACGTGAACTCCTCGGCGGCCGTGAAGGCGTTCGTGGGCCGCCACGGCGGCGCCTGCTGCACGTCGTCCAACGCCCGGGCGGTGGTGGCCTGGGCCCTGTCACGAGGCGACCGGGTGCTCTTCGCCCCCGACCAGCACCTGGGCCGCAACACCGCCTTCGACATGGGTTTCGGCGCCGCCGACATGCGGGTCTGGAACCCCCGCTTCGACCTGGGCGGGCTGGAGGAACGCGACGTCAAGGAAGCCAGGTTCCTGCTCTGGAAGGGCCACTGCTCCGTCCACCAGCGGTTCCAGGTCGCCCACGTCGACGCGGCCCGTGCGGAGCACCCCGGCGTGCGGGTCATCGTCCACCCCGAGTGCGCCCACGAGGTCGTCGAGCTGGCCGACTTCGTCGGCTCCACCGAGCGCATCCTGGCCGAGGTCGAGCGGGCGCCGGCCGGTTCCGTGCTCGCCATCGGCACCGAGATCCACATGGTCCACCGCATGGCCGCCGAGCACCCCGACAAGACGGTCGTCTCCCTCGACCCCCTGATCTGCCCCTGCTCGACCATGTTCCGCATCGACGAGCCCCACCTGGCCTGGTGCCTGGAGGCGCTGGTGCGGGGCGAGGTCGTCAACCAGATCACCGTCGACCAGGAGACGGCCCAGGGTGCGAGGCTGGCCCTCAGCCGGATGCTCGAGATCGCCTAGAGGTGTAGGAACCAGCCGGCGGGCGATGGCGCCCGCCCCCGGTGCTGCGCTATCCGACCTGCTGGCGGCCGATGCTCGCCGAGGAGGACGGGCCGGGGACGAGGTTGGCGGTGCCGTCGCTGGTGAC
The DNA here is from genome assembly GCA_050741935.1 of Acidimicrobiia bacterium. Lineage (GTDB taxonomy): Bacteria > Actinomycetota > Acidimicrobiia > IMCC26256 > BP-133 > CAWBJP01. The sequence continues at coordinate 12,715 of JBOGFE010000438.1, forward strand.
GCCGCTGGCCGTGGCCGGCTCATCTCCGTAAGCGTGGGCGCCGCCACCCTTCGGCGGGTCCAGCGCTGTCCACTTCAGGTCGACCGTCAGTGAGCGACCGTCGGCACAGCTGACGTCGCCCCTCACCGCCGCCTTCCTGAGGCTGGCGCGGAAGTCGAGGGGACCGGTGCAGTTGGTCTGGCTGGCGCCGTCAGTGGTGGGGACCACCACACTCACGAAGCTGAACGGTTCCGGTCCCGCACCCAGGTCGACGGTGCCTTCGAACACCTGTACCGCCGTGGCCGGCGTGCCGTCGCCGGCGTCCCACACCGCCTCGGCCCAGGAGACGCTCAAAGTCTTGTCGGACGGGGCCGCCGCGGCCCAAGGGGCGGCGACGACCATGGAACCGACCGACAGCACTGCCAACCCGAGAATTGCGCGCACCCGCATCCTTGCCGACCTCTCTCCCAGTCGATCGCACCTGCAATAGCTATCGGGTGGCTTGCCGGTGCGGTTGAGCGGATTGCGAAGCCTTCCCACCTTCCCGGGCTAATCGATCGCCGGCCGGCGGCCACCCACGTAGGGCGGCTCGACGAGCAGGCGCTGGCGAGGCGTGAGGAGTGGCAGCACCTCCGGGGGTGCCGCAGGTCGCGCCGACCAGGTCGAGCTGCCTGGCGAGTACTTGTAGAGCAGGCTGAGCCGGTCCTCAGACCCGTTCCACGGGACCGTGCAGTGCACCAGGGCCTCGGTGAACACCAGCAGCGAACCCGCCTTCTGCGGCACCTCGACTACGAGCGACTCCGCTCCTTCCGGTAGGTCTTCCTCGACCCGGTGGCTCCCCGGGATGCACCCGAAGCCGCCTTCGCCGGATTCGGCACTCGTCAAGGCCCACGAGAAGCTGAGCAGCCCGCTCCACGCCCGCCCGCCCCGCCGCAGGTAGTACTGCGAGGCGTCGAAGGGCAGCGCCGGCCCGTGGAGCCCAAGACCCGCCGTTCCCCTCCTCATGGCGATGCCGTAGGCGTGGTCTAAACGGACGTACAGGCCGATGAGCTCGGCTAAGACGGCGAGGACGACTGGGTGGTCGAGGAGATCCCGAAACACCTGATGCCAGGCGAGCAGTTCCGAGTCGTAGCCGAACCGCTGTTGCATGACATCCGTCCCAGGCCGGTCGAGCCCGTGACCGTGAACTGCGTCGCGCAGATCAGCGATCTCAGAAGAGCCCAACACGTCTTCGAGAAGCAGGAACCCGTCGAGATCGAACCGGTAGCGATCAAGTGCAGTCAGACCCATGAGCGCGGGACCCTACCGAAAGGCGGCATCGCTTCAGGAGCCGGTCTTCGAATGACGGCGCCGACCCGGCGCAATGACGAGCCTCGAGACCAGCTCTCGGAGTCGTCTGGGCTGAGACAACACCATCGGAATCAGCCTGAGGGCGGTCGCCAAACGGGCCGCAGCCCACCCGGGTCCGGACCACCACTTGGCCGCATACCGCAGCGTTCCTTCCCACCACACGAGCTCGCGGCCCCACCACCCTGCGGACGAAGCCCCGGAGGCATGGTCTGCCCAGGCGACCGGAAGAGCCACGAGCCGCCAGCCCGCGTCTCGCAATCGCCGGCACAGGTCGAGGTCCTCGCCATAGAGGAAGTAGCCCTGGTC
>JBOGFE010000439.1:0-5657 GCA_050741935.1 Acidimicrobiia bacterium
GCCCAGCATCGACCGGCCCAGCATCGACCGGCCCAGCATCGACCGGCCCAGCATCGACCGGCCCAGCATCGACCGGCCCAGCATCGACCGCCTCGGCATCGGCGAGGCGCGGCAAGGTCTCCGTCGGCGCAGAAACCTTGCCCCCCAGCCTGAAGAAGTGGATCTGCAAGTTGTCGTCGGGCCGCCACCGGTGACCGCCCTTCCCCCAGCAACACCTTTGTACCCCGCCGAGCGCTTTTTTCCACCGCGGCCGGCGAAAAAACTGCTGGTCAGGGCTCGATCTGGAGGCGGAAGCTCTTCTTCAGCTCGTCGAGGAAGACCATCTGGCTGTTGGACTTGAACTCGCCGGCCTCGACGTTGCCGTCGGGGAAGGCCTTGAGCTCGCAGTCGGGCAGGCGGCCGAGGAAGCTCTTGAGCGACCCGGAACCATCGGTGGAGCGGTACAGGTGGACGACCTGGTGGGATGAGGTGACGAGCATCCTGCCGTCGGGGGACTGGCGCACCACCGAGACGTCCTTGCTGTTGCCGAACTCCCCGATGTAGGTGGGGACGTTCTTGAAGCGCGGGTTGTGGTCGAGCGGGTCGACGCCGGCCGCCACCGGGGTGAGCGACTCGAAGCGGTAGGCCCGGGCATGGGGCGTCACCTTGGCCACCATCACCAGCAGGCCGCGGTGGATGAACGCCGCCTCGGTGTTGTAGGACCGGTCGGGATACTGGTACTCGAAGGTGTTGAGCAGCTCGGCGGTCTCGGCCGTCGCCGGGTCGGGCTCGAGGACCTCGTAGATCTCGTCGAAGACCCCCATCGACGTGTTCTGCCCGCTCTCGGTGATCCACAGCCGGGCCCGGCCGTCCGGCCCGATGCTGTAGTTGATCTCCTCCCAGTCGCCATTGAAGGCGCCGGGGATGGGCACGGGCCGGGACTCGACGTCGCCGGCCGAGTTGATCCGCACGGCGTACATCTCGTCCCGGCGGGGGTTGCTGGCGCCGTCGCGGATCATCCAGTACCAACCGGAGTACCTCTGGGAGGCGATGAGACCGGAGGCCTCGCCCACGTAGTCGGTGGTGGCCGGAAGGTCGTTGCGGGTCGGCGCCGAGGGGAACCCACAGTTGGTTCCGCTGGTGGGGATGTCGGCCGTGTTGGTGCCCCCGTTGGGGGACTCCATGGGCGGGCTGATCTGCTCCATCTCGTAGTCGGGCGGCGTGTTCGACGGCCGGGTGGTGGATGTCGTCGGCCCGGGCGAGGTCGGACCGGGACTGGTGGGCGCCGGGCCCTGGGAACCGCCCTTCGGCCGGGGGACACCCAGGCCGACGATGGGCTGGTTGAGGCGCACGTCGCCGGTCGAGCCCAGGAAGGTGGCGTCGCCGAAGCTGAAGATGCCGCCGTCGCCGGCCACCAGCCAGTACCCCCCGCCGCTGGGGGTCCGGGCCATGCCCACCACGGGAACGTTCACCCGGGCCGAGCCGAGATCGGCGGCGTCGCCGAAGGCGAGCACGTCACCGGTGGCGGTGGCCTGCCAGTAGCCCCGGCCCGTGGTGGTGGGGGCCATGGCCACGAAGGTCTTGCCGCTGGGGGCGCCCGACCCGAAGAAGGCGGCGTCGCCGAAGCTGAACAGCCCGCCGTCCGAGGCGACGAGCCAGTAGCCCTGACCCGAGGCGGTGGGGGCCATCCCCACGATGGGCCGGTTGAGCTTGACCGCACCGGTCGAACCGAAGAAGCCGGCGTCGCCGAAGGCGAAGATGCCGCCGTCGGAGGCCACCAGCCAGTAGCCCTGGCCCGAGGCGGTGGGGGCCATCCCCACGATCGGCTTGTTCAACCTGACCGCCCCCGTGGAACCGAAGAATCCGGCGTCACCGAAGCTGAACATGCCACCGTCCGAGGCGACCAGCCAGTAGCCCTGGCCCGACTTGGTGGGGGCCATCCCGACGATGGGCCGGTTGAGCCTCACGGCGCCGGTGGAGCCGTGGAAGGCGGCGTCACCGAAGCTGAAGATGCCCCCGTCGGAGGCCACCAGCCAGTACCCGGAGGCGGAGGCGGGCGTGGCCGCCCGGGCCGGGCGCACCAGGGGCACGCCGGCGATGCCCGCGACGAGCAGGGCCGTGAGCAGCGCGGCCAGCACGGGGCGGTGCCGGCGGAGGGACATCGACGGCTGTGGCACGGGGCCTCCGGTGAACGCGGCAGATCGAGGGGGTGAACTTTGCGTCACCAACAGGTACTGCGCGGATCGGCCCGAATCCTGCGCCCGACCCCGAATTGAAACGTTGCCTTGACGCTTCCCGGGGTGGCGGAAAACGGCCCGTTTGCACCATCCTGGGCGCCCGTGGGGCCGATCGCCTTCCTGCTCGTCTTCCTGGCGCTGCCGATCGGCACCGCCATCTTCCTCATCACCTACACGGCGGCCACCCTGGCCTGGCGGGGTATGGCCGGCGCGCCCGTGGCGGCCTGGGCCCTGGTCGCCGTGGCGGTGGGGGCGCTGGCCGGCCTGGTGATCGGCCGCCGCCTCAGCCGGGGGTGCTCTGCTTGACGGCTCTTCGCCTGGCGGCTCATCGCGGCGTCGGTGGGGACCCCTGCCCCACCTCCCGCGCCACTACGTGACGCGCCTCGCCACCATGGTGAGCACGTCGTACGCCGCCACCGTGGCCCCGTCCTGGTTGACGACCTCGGTGTCCCAGCGCACCTCGCCGTAGTCCGCCCCCTGGCGGGGTGACTTGGCCTTGCAGGTGAAGACCACGTGGAGGGTGTCGCCGGGATAGACCGGGGTCGTGAACCGGAGGCGCTCCAGGCCGTAGTTGGCCAGCACCGGGCCGGGGTCGGGCCACACGAACAGGCCGGCGGCGGCGGAGATGACGAAGTAGCCGTGGGCCACCCGCCCCTTGAAGATGGGGCTCTGCTTCGCCGCTTCCTCGTTCATGTGGGCGTAGAAGTTGTCGCCCGTGAGGTCGGCGAAGCGCTCGATGTCCTCCAGGGTGATGGTGCGCTCCCCGCTGACCAGGGTGTCGCCCACGGCCAGGTCCTCGAAGTGGCGGGTGAAGGGATGGGCGTCGCCCTCGTGGCGGGTGGAGCCGGGCATGAACTGCCCGGTGACGGCGGTGAGCACGTCCGGGGAACCCTGGACGGCGGTGCGCTGGAGGTGGTGGTGCACGGCCCGCACGCCACCCAGCTCCTCGCCGCCACCGGCCCGGCCCGGCCCACCGTGGACGGTCTGGGGCATGGGTGAGCCGTGCCCGGTCTGGGACTTCCCACAGCGCTCGTCGACCACGAGGACCCGGCCGTGGTGGGCGGCCAGCCCCAGGGTGAGGGTGCGGGCCTCGGCCGCGTCGGGGGTGAACACCGACGCCACCAGGCTCCCCCCGCCGAGGCGGGCCAGATCGACCGCCTCGTCCAGGTTCCCGTAGCCGATGACCGTCGAGACCGGCCCGAACGCCTCCACGTCATGGAGGGCGGGATGGGCGGGGTCGCGGGCCACCAGCAGGGTGGGGGCGAGGAAGGCGCCCCGCTCCGCATCGGCGCCCACCACCTCGACGTGGGTGTCGGTGACGATCTCGGCCCCGTCGGTCAGCTTCGCCACTGCCCGGCCCACCTCGTCGCGCTGGTCCAGGCTGGCCAGCGGCCCCATCCGGACATCCTCGTTGCGGGGGTCGCCGACGGTGGTCCGGGCCAGCCGGGCACTGAGGGCGTCGACGACGGCGTCGACGTGGCCGGCGGGGACCAGGGCCCGGCGGATGGCGGTGCAGCGCTGCCCCGCCTTGGTGGTCATCTCCCGGGCCACCTCCTTCACGAAGAGGTCGAACTCGGGCGTGCCGGGCGCCGCCGCCGGTCCGAGCACGGAGGCGTTGAGGGAGTCGGCCTCGGCGTTGAAGCGCACCGCCTGGGCTACGACCGTGGGATGGGTCCGCAGCCGCCCGGCGGTCGAGGCCGAGCCGGTGAAGCCCACGGAGTCCTGCCCGTCGAGGTGGTCGAAGAGGTCGGCGACACCGCCGCAGAGGAACTGGAAGGCACCCTCGGGCAGGATGCCGGCGTCGACGATCAGCCGGGCCGCTCCCTCGGCGACGTAGGCCGTCGGGGTGGCCGGCTTGGAGAGCACCGGCACCCCGGCGAGGATGGCGGGCGCCAGCTTCTCCAACATGCCCCAGCACGGGAAGTTGAAGGCGTTGACGAGGATGGCCACGCCCTGGCGGGGGACCGAGATGTGCACGGCGGCGAAGGAGCCGTCCTTGGCCAGCACCTCGGGGTCCCCGTCGAGGAGGAAGGTCTCGTTGGGGAGCTCCTTGAGGCCCTTGCCGGCGTAGACCATGACCGTGCCGATGCCGCCCTCGACGTCGAGCCAGGCATCGGCCCTGGTGGCCCCCGACGGGGTCGACAGCTCGTAGAGCCGGTCCTTGTGCTCGGTGAGGTACCGGCCCAGCGCCTTGAGCATCTGCGCCCGCTGGTGGAAGGTGAGGCGGCGCAGCGCCGGCCCGCCCACCCGGCGGGCATGGTCGAGGGCGGCGGCCATGTCGGCGCCTTCGCTCGACACCCGGGCCACGTCGTCGCCGGTGGTGGCGTCGCGCACGACGGCCCCGCCGTCGGCGGGGGCGTACCAGCTCCCGGCCAGATAGCTCTCCAGTGTCCTCATGGCGCGGCTCCTTCGACGGTCGGCGGGCCGTCGAGCCTACTGCCGAAACCGGTGTGGCCCACACGGCGCATGATCCGATTCAGCCACGTGGCGGCACGGCTCCCAGACGCTCACGGTGCAGGACCGAGCGAACGGAGGAACTCCCGCACGTGAGCGTTGAACTCGTTTGGCGCCTCGGCGTTGCTCACGTGACCAGTGCCCGGGATGACTGCGAGCCTCGCTGCGGGGATGCAATCGCGAAGCTCCCCGGCGATCGGCAAGGGAGCGCGTTGATCCAGCTCCCCGTAGAGCAGAAGGGTGGGAATGTCGATTCGGGGAAGGACGTCGCGCAGGTCTGCCTCAGCCATCGAATGGGCCATGGCCCGATACCCCGCCGGGTGCATGCTGCCGGCATTGTCTGCCCAAATGGACACGAGCTCCTCGACCAGCTCCGGCGAGGCGGCCGTACTGAGGAGACCGGGCCAGCCCTCGAGAAGCTCCTCACGCGAGAGGTCAGCTCCTGCGAGCACGCTCTCGAGGCGGGCCGCGACTTCCTCGGGCGGAAGCGAGCCCGCCCAGCCCGCGTAGGCGGACGCGAACGCGAGAGATTGCGGCACACGCGGGTGGCGGCGGTAAAGCTCGAGGGCGATCGTGCTGCCCCAGGACAGGCCCAGAAGGTTCGGTCGCTGAATCCCCACCGCGTCCAGCCACGCCTTCAAGCAATCGGCGTACTCGGGCATGCGCCAGCTCTCCGGAGGCTCCGAGGAATGACCACATCCGGGCGCGTCCCAAGCCAGCACCCTGAACTCCTCGATGAGGTCGTCAACCTGCCATCGCCACGACCGGCTGTCATCCATCCCGCCGTGAAGCAGCACAAGCGGTGGCCCAACGCCCACGTCGGAGTACGCGATCCGCAGACCGTCGACCAGCACCTCTCGCATCGCTGCGCCCCTGTTGGGGAATTGGGACCTCGACAGTAGGCTCGACGGCCCGTCGACCGTCGAAGGAGGCGCGCCATGAGGACGCTGGAGAGCTACCTGGCCGGGAGCTGGTACGCCCCGGCCG